>NZ_JBHSOA010000014.1:0-60345 GCF_042655885.1 Streptomyces chlorus | reverse complement strand
CCGCGGGCGTCTCGGGCACGGCGCTTCCGGCCTGCGGCGCTTGCCGCGCTCCCGGCCTGAAACTGCCGAATTCCGGTGCTCAGAGCCATCTGCCCAGCCGCGCGGGCTGTGGAACGGCAGCGCCGCCGCCGGCCCGCACGGCTTCCACCACCGCCTGGTGCAGTTGCCTGCTGCCCTGCTCGGAGTGGCAGGGCACCGGGCTGCCGGCGAGGGCGAACCACCGCGCGGTGTCCGTGTACCGCACCGCGACATCGGCCTGCTTGCCGTCCCAGGTGGTGTGTACCGTCAGATTGCCGGTCATGATCCCGGCCCCGTCCGTACGAGCGCCTCCGTGCCCGGTGAACACGCCTTTCGTCGTCCATGTGGCTCTGGCCATGACGGCGTCCTCCTGTTCCTGATCGTGGGTGGCTCCGGCGGCGACCTTCGGGCGGGTGTCGCTGCACCGCGCCACCCGGGCGACATCAGCCGAAGAGCCGTCGCACCCGGATCGTGTCGATACCTCTCCGTCCGGTCCCTGGCAGCCGCAGCCGGGCGCCCGCGGCGCCCGGACCGCTCGACCGTGCGGTGCGGCCCGCCGTTGGTGCCACGCCCGCGTCGCGTGCGGCGCGGCGTGCCGGCAGCCTGGCACCGCAGGCGTCCCGGTCGGCCCGCAGCCCTTCTCGGCCGCAGCCCGTCACCGGCTCTCCCCCATCGTGTGCGGCTGCGCGGCATCACGTGCCGGGCGGGTCTCGATCACGCAGCCGGGGCCGGGGAAGATCTCGCTTTCGTGGCCGTCGTCGTAACGCAGACGGTAGGGCGGTTCCCCGTCTCGGCCCAGTACCTCGACCACGGTGGCACGGTGTTCCGGGTTTCCGGCTTTTCTGCTGGTGAAGCGCATTACGTCACCGGCCTGTGCGCGCATCGTCGCTCACTCCTCGCCCGTCTCGGGATCAGATGCCTTCATTATTGTCCTGTATTTCACAGTTTCTCCCTTTCGAGGGTCGGCCATGGACCAGCTCGTGGGATGGGCCGATCGGGCACCCCTGGGGGGCCGTGCGGCCCCGCGGTCGGGGAAGGCGAATGCCTCGTTCTCGCCCCCTCTGACGAGGCGGAAGGCCGGGCAGGAGGAGGAAGGGTGGGGCGGTGGGTGCCGATTGGGGTCAATTCGGCAGGCCCGGGACAGCGTCGACGCGGTCCCGGCCCCCGTGCTCGGGTGTCAGGCCGGCGTCCACGGCGCGCAGACACGGGCGGCCGATGAGCGCGTGGACCAGCCGTCCGATCCGGTGCTCGGCGGCTTCTACTTCGGAGCGCAGCAGGTGACGCAGGCCGATGCGCTGAGCCGTCTCGCCGACGAACTCGCCCGGTACACGAACGAGCCCTCCTCACGTCACTGGCGAGGCTGGGAGGACGCCGTGGAGGCGCTGCCGGCACTGGGCGGCCAGGGGCCGGTGCCTGTGGTCATCGACGAGTTCCCCCACCTCGAACAGTCGTGCCGCCGCGGTGCCGATCCCTCTGGCTCCACCGGTGACGATCACCACCCGCTCGTCCAGGGCTCCCAGCACGGCCTCCTGACCTGAATCCAGTGTCGAGGCGAAGATCCGTCAGCGGGCCGCGCAGACGGCCTCGACGAAGTGGCCCACCTGCTCTTCGGGCAGGTGACGTGCGAGGTCCGCCTCGCTGATCATGCCCACGAGGCGATGGTCGTCGACGACCGGCAGCCGGCGGATCCTGTGTTCCGCCATGGCCTGGAGAACCTGGCCGGTTTCGGCCTCGGCGTCGATCGTGACCGGCTTGCCCTGCTCCAGCTGACCCGCGGTCATGGTCCGGGGGTCCTTGCCCCTGGCGAGACACTTCACCACGATGTCGCGGTCCGTGATGATCCCGTGGAGCCGGTCGTCCGGACCGCAGATCGGCAGGGCTCCGACATCCAGTTCCTTCATCCTGCGCGCCGCGTCCTGCAGCGTTTCGTTCTCCTGGATGCAGGTGGCTCCGGCGTGCATGATGTCCCGGGCGGTGGTCATGGTCGTCTCCTTGGGGCGTCGCTGCCGGCGCGGGGAGAGCCACGGAGTCTGGCCAACTCCGGCCGGTACTCCTCCAGACCAGTGTGAGCGCTTGGCATGCCGTACGCATGCCGGGGAACAGGCGGGCTGCGCGGGACGGGCCGTCGGCGATGCCGTGTCCGGCGTAGCCGCCATGTGCCCGGCCCCTGGACGATCTCATCGCACCGGGGCATCGCTCGACCGAAGCGGCGAAAGCGGCTTGCCCGTGGATGCTCGGACGGCTCCCGCGGTAGCGCGCCCTGCCGCGGTGGGCTGGGCAGTCCCTCATGCGTGGCACCTGTGCTGCCTGGCAGTGCTCCGGCTGCCGACCGGTACCGTCCGCCCTAGCATGGAGCCCATAGGGCGGGGAGAGCGAAGCCATCGCGTGCGAGCCTCTACCGCGCAGGAGGGCGGACGGCGCCGGACAAGCGCGCCCGCACACTCGCCACTTCTTTCCGATGGAGCCGACTGCTCTTCATGTCGGCCCCTGCCCGCGGGCAGGCATGCCGGCCCATGCAGCGAAAGGCAGCCACGGAGAAGCAGGAAGCAGAAGGGGAAGACCCATGTCCGCCACACACCCGCCCGATTTCGAGCACGCCATCCACACCGCCGACCTCTGGCTGAAAGCGACGCCGGAAGCTCCGGGCACCGACGACCGCCACCTCGCCCACCGGGTGCTGCGCACCTGGCTGCACACGCTCCGCGACCGGCTCACCGTAGACGTGGCCGCCCACTTCGCCGCCCAGCTCCCCGCCCAGCTCCCCGATCTGCTGCGGGGCGCCTACTACGACGGCTGGGACCCCAGCGTCGTACCGGTCAAGTACGACCGTGAGGGCTACATCAACCGCTTCGTCCAGGAAACCAAGGTCACGGCCGAAGAAGTCCCCCGGACCGCTCCGGCGGTCGCCGTCGTCGTACACGAGCACGTCTCTCCCGGACAACTGGAGGCGGCACTCAACCAGCTCCCGCACGACATCCGCGCACTCCTCCTCCAGCCGACCGCCTGACCGGCTCCACGGGTCCGGGTACATGGCCGCACGGCGTCGACTGCCTGATCGCCCCGGCGTCACTTCCCGGCATCGAGCAGGGGCGCCGATCCTGTACCGACTCCGCGGTCGGCGAGGAGGCGACGCCCCAGTGGGACGCGGGCCAGGACTGACGTTCCCGCCGGGTGCGGCGGCGAAGGGCGTCTTCACGCTCGCGCTCTTCGCACTCTCCGGCGATGCGCGGTTCCCACTCGCCGACCTCCGACGGAACGCCTCTCGCATACGGAAGCACGACATGACCGGTATCTACGCACTGATCCATCCCGACGGCGGACTGGAGTTCCGTGACGGCGTCCCGGAGCAGGTACGCAAGGACGCCGACCCCCACCACGGAACCCCGGCCGCCTTCACGATCCAGCGCCCTGCCCGGGTCGGTAACGGCCTGCACGGACACGTCGCCGACACCTCCGCTCTGGACAGCGAGGCACATCCGCCGAACCGCGTCGCCGGCCCACTCGTGGCTGCCCTCGGCGGCCCGGACCAGTACCTCTTCGGCAACCTGACCATCTGCGGCAGCCGAACCACCCCCGACACCGGAGAAACAACCCTGTGCGGCCTCACCGAAGCACAGCGGCGACTCATCCGTGACATCCACGGCACGGTCTCCTAGGAAACCGCAAGCGCCCGACAGGTCCGGCTGACGCTGCCTCCACGGTCCGACACTCGGCTTCCCCCACCACGGCGAACCCGACGCCTGCACCCGCGCGAGGAGGTCTGGCTGAAGAACAGGCGCACGACCCACCCGGACACGGCGGCCGATCTACTACGGCCTGTTCGCCCCGCCGAGTGACGGCCCGGTCCGTCACCGCCTCGAAAGGGAACACGACATGACGCAGAACCACTCCTCCCAACCCGATGCCGCCCTCGGGCCGGAAGCCCGGCTGGGCCGGCTGGAAGAACAGGTCGCCACCCTGGCCGAGGCCGTCCGGGCGCTCGCCCATGGCCTGGAGAGCATCCCGTCGGAGGACACTCCGCCCGAGGAAGCAGCACGCGGCGCACGACTCGCCCACGAACTCCTGCTCTCCAAGGGTCTGTAGACGCACGGGGGCGCCGGAGACGACGGAGCTGACCGCAGGTGCCGACACCGGTTCCCGGCCGACACCGGGAAGCACCGGCCGAAGAAGGCACCGGGAGTCGTGCGACGACACATGCACAAGAACGCAAACCGATCGTGGCCGGCATCGACCCCGATCCCGGCAGACGCAGGGCGCTCGCCCGGGCCGCCGACGACGCGGACCGACATCATCCGCCCCTGCTGCTGGTCCTCGCGCAGAACGTACCGACCCCTGGGTACCGGCCGACGGGCGGACGACCGTCCTGGGAGGAGTGGAACGCAGCGCTGCACGCGACAGGGGACCGCGCGCTGTCTGAGGCGGTGACGTTCGTCAAGTCCCGGCATCCGCAGGTGCAGGTCGCCGGACTGCCGGCGGAGGGGCATCCGGCGTGGGTGCTGCGCGAGCAGGCGCAACACGCCACGGAGGTCGTGCTCGGCTCCTGGTATCCGAGTGCTCTCCAGGAACTGTTCACCTCTGCCGCCGTCGCCCTGCCGCTCATCGCCCACGCGCCCTGCCCCGTGGTGGTCGTACCGGAGCCGGAGCACACGTTCCGGATTCAGCGCGCCGCATGCGGGACCGGGGCCATGTGGTCGGTGAACCAGTCACGGGCCAGATCGGTGACCTTCTCCAGGGCACCGGGTTCCTCGAAGAGGTGGGTCGCGCCGGGGACGACCTCGAGCCGGCTCTCGCAGCGCAGCCGGGCCTGTGCCTCGCGGTTGAGGTCGAGCACCAACTCGTCGTGGCCCCCGACGATCAGCAGCGTGGGCGCGTTCACCGCCGGCAGCCGTGGCCCGGCCAGGTCGGGCCTGCCGCCCCTGGAGACGACCGCGGCGATCCGCGCGCCGGGCTCGGCGGCCGCCCACAACGCGGCGGCCGCGCCGGTGCTCGCACCGAAGTAGCCGACAGCCAGCCCCTGGGTCTCCGGCCGACCGCGCAACCAGCCGGTGGCGTCCGCCAGCCGCCGGGCCAGCAGACCTGAGTCGAACACGTTGGCCCTGTCTGTCTCTTCCTCCTCGGTGAGCAGGTCGAACAGGAGAGTGCCGAGCCCGGCCCGGTTCAGCCCGAGCGCGACGAACCGGTTGCGCGGGCTGTGCCGGCTGCTGCCGCTGCCGTGCGCGAACAGCACCACCCCGGCCGCGCTCTCGGGCAACGTCAGCTGCCCGCGCAGCACCGTCCCACCGGCCTGCACATCCACCTCCGGGTCCTCCGGCACCGCGTGAGGCGGCTCAGTCCGGCGGGTGCTCACCGGACGGGCCACGGCTTCTTCCAGACAGGCGACGACCTCATCGTCGTCGGTCTGGGCGAAGTCGGCGTAGAACTGCCCGACCGCATAGAAGTCCCGCGGGGTGTGCAGGCATACCAGTTCGTCGGCGTCCTCGCCGAGCCGTGCGGCCCAGTCGTGCGGTGCCACAGGGACGGCGAGCACGATCCGTGCCGCTCCCCTGGCACGGGCGATCCGGCAGGCCGCACGCGCCGTCGACCCCGTGGCCACCCCGTCGTCGACCACCAACACCGTGCGGCCCTCCGTGCCAACCGGTTCCCGCCCCGCTCGGTAGCGCCGGGCGCGGCTCTCCAGCACTTCCCGCTCACGGGCCTCGACCTGGGCCAGATCATCCGGGGTGATACGCGCGGTGCGCACCACGGCATCGTTGATCACACGCACGCCGCCCTCACCGATCGCGCCCATCCCCAGCTCCGGCTGGAACGGCACGCCCAGCTTGCGCACCAGGCAGACATCGAGCGGCGCGCCGAGCGCCCCCGCGACCTCCGCGGCAACCGGCACCCCTCCACGGGGCAGCCCCAGCACCACCGCCTCGGTCCCCTTCAGATGCCCCAGCCGGGCGGCCAGTTGCCGACCGGCATCACGACGATCCCTGAAGAACACGACCCGACCTCCTCGTCCCGGAGGAACACGGCGGGCGACACCCGCCCCATACCTCCATCCTCGCCCGCGCAGCGAACAGATGCGCATCGCCACGCGACCCGCCCCGGTCCGGCCACCGACGGCGCCCCGAGGAGGACGGCTGGTGAACTGGCCCGGGGAGCGAAGCCGACCTCGCGCGAACGCCTCCTCGCTGCGTGCCGGTGCACGACGCAGCCCGTCTCGTAGATCCGCGTAGCCCGCGGACGCGGTTGTCCTGCCGGCCCCGTTCGGGACCGGCGGCTTCCGACTTGCCACGCCCCGACCGACGAGCAGTCGCGAATCGTCGCAGTGCGCCGCATGAGCGAGCGATACGGCGCCTTGTGACACGGCCCGCCCAGGTGCCGGCCCGCGGTCACGGACCATCGCGCCGCCCAGGGGCGGTACGCATCAGCCAGGTCACCGTTCGGCTGACGTCCGAGAGCGAGACGATTCCGGCGAGCCCGCCGTCATCCACGACCAGGACCCGGTGCTCGGCGCCCGGCTCCATGCGTGGCAGCAGATCCGCCAGCGGGCTGTCCGGCCCGACCACGGTGGTCTGCGACAGTGGCATCATCACCTCCCTCACCGTCACGGCGCGGTCCTCGGCCTGCGGCACCTTTCTGGCGCTGTCGAGAGTCACCAGCCCGACCGGGACCCCGTCGTCGATCACCGGGAACGCCGAGTGCCGGTAGCGGTAGCGCGCGCTGGTGAGGAAGCCCGCGACCGTGGTGTCCGCGGGAACCGTGAGAGGTTCGGGCGTCATGGCGTCCCGGACGGGGACACCGGCGAGCACCCCGCGCAGCTGGGCCTGCCGTCCCTCGGCGGTGGCGGCCGCGATGAGGAACCAGCCGATCAGCGTCAGCCACAGACCGCCGAACGCGCCGGTCCGCATGAACGCGATCAGCCCGAGGACCACCAGCAGCCACCCGAGGACCCTCCCCGCCGCGGTCGCGCCGGCTGTCGCCCGCAGCCGGTCCCCCGTGCGCCACCACAGGAACGCGCGCAGCAGCCTGCCGCCGTCGAGCGGGGCGGCGGGCAGCGAGTTGAAGATCGCGAGCAGCACGTTGATGCCTGCCAGCCACGCCACCATCTCCACCACGATCCCGGACGCGGACACCAGGTCGAGCAGCCAGGCACCGAGTGCGAAGAGCCCGCCCAGCAGGAGGCTGACGAGGGGGCCGACGCCGGCGATCCTCAGCTCCGCGCCGGGGCTGGACGCCTCGGTCCTGAGCCGGGCCGCTCCGCCCAGCAGCCACAGCACGATGTCGTCCACTTCGACGCCGTTGCGCCGGGCCACGACGGCGTGCGCCAGCTCATGGGCGAGCAGGGAGGCGAAGAAGACCACGGCGGTACAGAGGCCGGCCGCCCAGTACACCGCCCAGGCACGCCCCGGATACGTCTCCGGGAGGCGGCCCTGCGACAGGCCGAACGCGATGATGCCGAAGATGAGCAGCACGCTCCAGTGCACGCCGACCCGGACTCCTGCGATCCGTCCCAGAACGAACGTCGCCCTCATAGCGCTCTCCCTTGCTCGAGCCGTCACCCGAAAGACAGCCGTCCCCTCCGGCCACCGCTCCGTCTCACCGCCGCCTGCCGCCCGCCGCCTGCCGCCCGCCGCCCGTCGCCCGCCGTACCGTCGGCCGACTTTGATGAAGGACGAACCTCGGGCGAGGCCGTTCCCGGCGTGCCAGGAAGCGTGGACCGCAGGTGGGCGTCCCCTTCCAGGATCAACGCCTTCGCCGCCATCGGCAGGACCGGACGCAGCGAGACGGATCACTCCCGCCTCTGAGCACCGCGCAGAGTCGACCGGGCAAACCGATCGACGCGGCCCGCACTTGTTCAGCGGGCTCCGGACCGCCCGAAAAGCCGGACAGCACTCCTCACGAGCGAGCCGTTCGGACCCGGCGTCCGTCGAGTGGCCACTGCGGACCGAACGGGGGGAGGCTGGAAGCAGACGAACCATGTTCCCGGCAGCGGTCTTGATCGCCGGCCGCGACTGCGCGGGCCGTCCAGCGGATGGGAGAAAACCCATGAAGGTCGGAGTACTGACCGGCGGCGGTGACTGCCCCGGCCTCAACGCCGTCATCCGCAGTGTCGTCCGCAAAGGTGTCGACGAATACGCCTTCGACTTCGTCGGCTTGCGGGACGGCTGGCTGGGCTTGCTCCAGGACGATGTCAGGCCACTGGACATCGCGAGCGTGCGGGGGATCCTCCCCCGCGGCGGAACCATTCTCGGCTCCTCTCGCACCAACCCGTTCACACACGAGGACGGGCTGCGACGGGTACAGGACACCCTTGCCACGCACGACGTGGATGCGCTCGTCGTGATCGGCGGCGAGGACACGCTCGGCGTGGCCACCGAACTGAGCCGTCAGGGAATCCCTCTGGTCGGCGTGCCGAAGACCATCGACAACGACGTCTCCGGCACCGACTACACCTTCGGCTTCGACACCGCGGTCGGCATCGCGACCGAGGCCATCGACCGCCTCCACACCACCGCCGAGTCGCACATGCGCGCCCTGGTGGTGGAGGTCATGGGGCGGCACTCCGGGTGGATCGCGCTGCACGCCGGCGTCGCGGGCGGCGGCAACGTGATCCTCATCCCGGAGCGGCCCTTTGACATCGATCAGGTCTGTGAGCAGGTGAAGAGCAGATTCAAGATCAACTACGCGCCGATCGTCGTGGTGGCCGAGGGGGCCGTCCCGAAAGAGGGGCAGGTGGTCCTCAAGGATGAGTCGCTGGACGAGTTCGGCCATGTGCGGCTGTCCGGCGTCGGCGAGTGGCTGGCTCGGGAGATCTCGGAGCGCACGGGCAAGGATGCCCGCACCACGGTGCTGGGGCACGTCCAGCGTGGCGGCACCCCGAGCGCCTTCGACCGGTGGCTGGCCACGCGCTTCGGGTTGCACGCCATCGACGCGGTCAAGGACGGTGACTTCGGCGTCATGGTCGCCCTGAAGGGCACCCGGATCGTCCGCGTCCCCCTCGCCGATGCCACGGCGAAGACCAAGCTCGTCGATCCGTCGCTGTACGACGAGTTCGAGGTGTTCTTCGGCTGACCGGTCCGCCGCCCACCGGATCGTTCCCGGTCCGCCGGTCCGCCGACAGACCTCTGGACGGCCGTCATCCGGCGTGCGGTACGACCGCCACCGGGCAGCGGGAGTGGTGCAGTACGGCGTGCGTGACCGGGCCCAGTCGGCCTTCGGCCGCCTGGGGACCGGTGCGGCGGCCCACGATGAGCAGGGCCGCTTCCCGGGACGCGTTCAAGAGCGCTTCCGCGGGCTGGAGCAACATGACATCGGTGCGGACCGTCACACGGGGGTAATTCTCCTGCCAGACGCGCAGCGCGTCCGAGAGCCGCAGAACCTCCTGGTCCTCCCACGTGGCGCGGTCCTCCTCGGTCACCACCAGCGTCTGCGGAGAGACCGCCTCGGCAGGAAACGCCCATGCCTGGACCACCCGCAGACGTGCCCCACGTGCCTCAGCGGCAGAGAACGCGAAGTCCGCCGCCTCCCTGACCGGGCGATGCGCGTCGAACCCCACCACCACCTGGGCAGCGCCGCCTTCCGTGCCCATCCCCTCCCCGAAGGCGCTGGGCCGCTGGGTAACCAACACGACAGGGCATGGGGCTGCTGCCGCCATCCGCAGGGCCACCGAGCCGACCGCGAGACCGTCGAAACCGCCCGTCCCCCGTGTGCCGACGACGAGGAGCCCGGCAGCGCGGGCCGCGGCGAGGAGAGCCGGGGCCGGGGCGCCATCGGCCTGCTCGCCCCGCACCTCGACATCCGGGTAACGGCCGACCAGGTCGGCGACCATTCGCTCAAGCATGCGCGCACCCGTGTGACGCAGCCTATCCAGGGCCGGGCGGGGCACGACGGCATCCGGAAACGATGGAAGGGCATGGAACAGGCGCAGGGGAACGTCGCGCAGCGCGGCCTCCCGCGCCGCCCAGTCGGCTGCCGTCGCACTGCGTTCGGACCCGTCGACGCCCGCCAGCACAGGGTGACTCATCGTGTCCTCCTTCGCCCGGCCTGCACCTCCACGGGCGACACACCGCCCTGCCTCCCCTCTTCCACTGTTCCACGGCAGGACCGCTCTGGCTTCCGGACCGGATGCGGGGCCCGCCGACGGTCCTGGCGGGCCCCGCATCTCGTCGACGGCCGACCGGTTCGCCCGGTCGGTGACCTTCTGGCCCTGGTACGAAGACCTTCCCGTCCGTTGGACGGAAGGGCCTGTAACCAAATGTTTCTCTGTGCCCCCGGCAGGATTCGAACCTGCGACACCCGCTTCAGGGGAGACGCTATGGCCGTCCCTGGCTGCGATGATCTTCCCCTAGGTTCACCGTTCCTGCTGCTCAGCGAGGTGCAGTCTTCCGTCCCTGTCTGATCGTTCCCCGCCTTTACACGGCCTTCCGCTCCCATGACGTTCCCATGAGGGTCCCCATGAGCCCGTGGAAACGAGGGTGGGGGAGTCGGCCGAGACCAACTGCAGTCGCCGAAGCGGTGAGCACCGCGGACCCCTTGGGGGCGACAAAGGCTCCGCCCCCGTCAGGGGCCGGGGCCCTCGGCCGTCTGTGTGGGCCGCCCAGCGTCACCCGTTGGTGCTGCCTTCTCACGCTGCACGGGAATCCACGCCCTGGCAGATGTTCCGCTATCGGAGTGCTGGGGCCGGCCTTGTGCGGACATCGTCACCATGATCGCCCGCCGCAGCCGGGACCGGGTTCTTCGAGGCCCGGCTGATCCGTTGCGGCCGCCTGCCCTCCCCCATGCTCATCGGCCGGACGAACGTTCCCCGACGACACCCCACGACCACCTCCAAGATCGGGCCCTGGATACAGCTGGCGGGCAACCGACAGCCGATCAATTACCCGGCCGGCAATCGGGCCGAGCCGTCACTGTAGACACTCACCGGCCCAGGAAGCGGTGTCGTAGGGGTCGGCTACGTCGCACGGATGGGGTGCCGGGTTGTCGCGCCCGTGATCACGGCGCCACCGTCGATCTCAGCATTCGGGCACTTGCCACCTGAAGCGCGCGATGCATAAAGCGGTCATGTAATCGTCCGGCTTCACAGTACTCATGCTAAGCCAATTAAGTGAAATACAGTCAGGCCGCTTGTGTATACGGGCCTGACCCTTCCGCCGGTGTCGTACCTTCGCGCCCATAGGCACAGGGACCAACCCCTATGAGCTGAAGGGACATCATGTCTGCTCGCACGTCGATCACACGCGCTGTTCAGGTCGCCGGCATGTGCGGCGCCATGGCCATCGGTGCGTCTGCCTTCCCAGCGGTCGCACAGGCGAAAACGTTCGTTGCTTGCAACGAGGGCGCCTTGTCAACGGCCATCACAAACGCCAACGCCGCATCGTCTGCCACGCTCTCACTCGCACCGGGCTGCGTGTACGACCTCACCATGCGGCTACCGGATGTGACCGGGAACATCACGATCAATGCGAATGGCGACCTCATCACCCGTGACAGCGCGGCACCTGCGTTCCGCATTTTCACGGTATCCGGTCAGCTCACGCTGAAAAACGCGACCATCTCCAACGGGAACGCCGCCGGTGAGAGTGCGAACTTCGGCGGGGGCATCGCCGTGATCAACTCGGGCTCTCTTGTCGTGGAACGGAGCAACATCATCCATAACAGGGCTGACTTCTCGGGCGGGATCGGCGGTCTTTCAAACACGACGATCACCGTCGATCGCACCACTATTACGGGCAATCAGGTGACACAGAGGGGCGGTGGTTTCATCGCTGACGGCATCGGGACCATCACCAACAGCCGAATCATCGGAAACAGAGCCGGAAATCAGGGTGGTGGAATCGCCAACCAAGGCCAGTTGACGGTCCGAAACAGCAACATCAACGCTAACCTGGCGGGCGATGGCGGCGGGATCGTCAATCTCGGCGGCACCGCCAATCTGAGCCGCACCAACGTCAATAGCAACGTGGCTACAGACGGAGTAGGCGCTGGCGGCATTCTCAGGACCGGCGGAACGGTCACCCTGGTCAGCAGTCGCGTCCGCGGTAACGTGCCAACGAATTGCGCGGGCACGGTACCCGGCTGCACAGGTTGAAGCAATGCCGCGCCAGCGCTTCCCAGCGTTGGCGCGGCACCGTCTCACTCAAGGCTGACAGAGAGGGGGTTGAGCGTGGCGCCCGCCTTGGCGGTCTCCGCAAGGGTAGGGCCGCACCGGTCGCCCGATGAGGCCCTACCCTTGCGATCAATGACCGCTAGTCGCCCTCGTCGCAGTACGTGTCGAAGGCTTTGTTGTACGAGCCCTCGTAGGCGGACTCGTAATTGCCGATGTCCTTCAACTTTGTGAACTTGGTCTGGCTGTTATCGAAGCTCGGGCGCTCGTAGCGGCAATCCTTGCCGTCCGTTTTCCCGTCGTGTCGCCCCTCCGTACCGCCCGCTGCCCGCGGGTCTGTCACTGTCGTGGCTTGGGTGGTGTCGGCTACCGCCTGCGTCATCAGCGCCGGCGAGAACGTCAGTGCTGCTGCGGCGAGGGGGCCCGCCACGACCGCGATGAATCGCTTCGTGCGCATAGCTAACCTCTTTCTTCGAGACGGCGGGACGGTACGCGCACATGGTGCCTCGACCTGGCCAGGACACATCCCGTGTGCGGTTGCGGTCCAGGGAGTGGTATCTACACTGCGATGCGCTGGGCACCATGAGGGCCGGTGGATTCCGGCTTACGACGCCAAATTCCCTGCGTGCGGACTATTTCTGCACTTGTGGCGCCTCTAATTCGACGATAGCGAGTGGCGTGCAACGTGTCCACTTGAGGACTGACGTGCGCGATTGACGCCTCAACTGCCTTTGGAAAACGGCGATGACCTGCGTCCGCCCCCACGGATCGGGAGGCCTGAACTCCTCTTGGAGGGAGGGGTCGTAACGCAACAAAGGGCCAACTCTCCTTAAGGAGTTGAACCTGACGCGCGGGGCGACGGAAAAAAGTTCTCATCGCGCGCTGTAAACAAAATCCGCAATGCGTGAGGTGCATCTACTGCCCTGACCTGCCATTTCCTTCGAACGCGCCAGGAGCTATCCGCTCCGACTCCCACCACTCACCGGTCGGCACTCGCGAACGGCGCCCCTCCATCTCGGAGCCTGAGCGCCCTCGCCGGAGGCACGTTCTGACCGGGGCCGCATTCTGTGGTGTTCGACTCGTGGCCTCGGAACCCTGTCCACACGTGGGCGCGCGTCGGCGCAGCGCGGGCGGAGCGGGCCGAAGGAAGGAGCGTCGCGCGGAGCGGAGTTGGGAAGCGCGCCCGGCGGAGCGGCAGCGCAGCCGGGTGTCTTGATGAAGTAGGGAAAGTCTTATCCCGCTGGGGTCAGTTGCTTGCCGTCGTGGCTTCGTACGTGGGGGCCGTTGCCGTCCAGGGTGTCCAGGAGTCTGATCGCGTAGACCGCTGACATGCGCTCGCTGACCTCGTCGGGTGTGAGCCAGGGGACGGCTGTCGACTCGTCAGAGGTGCGCTCGGTGCCGCCGGAGGGCTTGCAGCGGAAGACCAGGGCGACGATGCCGCGGGTCGTGTTCTTGTAGACGCCGGTGAGTTCGTCCACCTCGACGTGGATGCCTGTCTCCTCCAGGACCTCGCGGGCTACGCCGGCTTCTGAGGTTTCGTCGAGTCAGCCGCGTTCTCTACGTCCGGCAGCAGACCCAGCGCCGCCGGGGCGTCCTCTACGACGACGATCCCAAGAGCCGCCGTCGCCGGGCCGTCCCGCTGCCCGCCCTCTGTATCGCGCTCCTGCGCCGGCACCGGATGCGGCAGGCTGCGGCTCGGGCCAAGGCGCGGGGGCGCAGTGGCAGGAGTCCGGCTACGTCTTCACCACCCGCACCGGTCGCCAGGTCGAGCCGCGGAACGTCTACCGTTCCTTCCCCCGCGTCGCCCAGTCCGCCGGCCTTCGTGTGATCCGGATGCACGACGCCCGGCACGGCACGACCACCCTCCTCGCGGCGGCCGGAGTCGCGCCCCGCGTCGTGATGGAGATCCTTGGGCACTCTCCGATCAGCATCACCATGGACGTCTGCACCCATGTCGTCCAGGACACGCAACGGGAAGCCATGAGCCACATGGACCGGCTGCTCAGGAAGAGGCGCCCCGGTCGGGCGTGACCGCCCCCGCTGATGCCAGAAGTGGATGTCAAAGGCCCCGGACCATGATCGGTCCGGGGCCTTTTGCCTGGTGCCCCGGCAGGATTCGAACCTGCGACACCCGCTTGAGGAGTGGGATCGAATCCTTGCCGGGTGGTGTTCGTTCATGTCGGGTGTTGCTGTCCTTACAGGTCAGAGGCGCCCGGCATGATTCTTGATCCGGCTCGTGACGGCTGCCGCTGGGCCATCCGCGCACGCATTGCTCACGCTCGGGCGGATGTGGTGAGCGGCCCGGCCAAGCCCTACGAGCCCCGTGTTCATACCCCAGTTCGAAAGGTATCGTGCCGTCGCCCGTGCCGCGGTCCACAAATGCCCGAGCGCGGTCCCTGTCGCCGGATGGATAGCATCACGGCTCCGGCGTGGCTCCCAGTAGAGGCGACGATCATGGATTCGGCCGCGGTACCTCCGCTCACAGCGAGCATCAGCCTGCGCGAGTTGCTGATGGCACTGGGTGATTCGCTGGTGGAGGTGCAGGCCGCTCCCGCCGGATTGGACGTCGAGATCCGCGGCGTTGCCCTGCTCGACCCCGAGGACCCGTCGACCACTCGGCCGGGCGAGCTGGTTCTCGTCATCGGTGCCCGTGGCCGAGCCGCTTATCCCGCACTGCGGGCCGCCGGGCGGGACGGAGCCGCCGGCGTCGTGG
This sequence comes from Streptomyces chlorus, assembly GCF_042655885.1. NCBI lineage: Bacteria > Bacillati > Actinomycetota > Actinomycetes > Kitasatosporales > Streptomycetaceae > Streptomyces > Streptomyces chlorus. The sequence continues at coordinate 45,523 of NZ_JBHSOA010000014.1, read as the reverse complement.
TCAAACTGGATGGTCCCGGCCAGGCCGCGGACCTCAGCGGGATTGCCGCCGAGGCCGGGGTCGCCCTGTTCTCGTTGCGCAGCGAAGCGCGCTGGGAACAGGTGAACGCGCTGGCCCGCGCAGCCCTCGACGACGCGCCGCCGGGCCGCCCGGGCGAAGGGGCCGCGGAGGGCGACCTGTTCTCGCTCGCCCAGACCACCGCCATCCTCACCAGCGGCACCGTCAGCATCGAGGACGCCGCCAACCGGGTGCTGGCGTACTCCCGCTCCACCGACTCCGACGAGATCGACGACCTGCGGCGGCGCTCCATCCTCGGCTGGCAGGGACCGGAGGCGTATCTGGCGAAGCTACGCGAGTGGGGCGTGTTCCAGCACCTGCGCTCCAGCGACGAGGTGATCGGTATCGACGGCCATCCCGAGCTGGGGATCCGCCGCCGGCTCGCGGTGGCCATCCGGTCCGGGGACCGGCAACTGGGCACCATCTGGGTGCAGGAGGGCTCGACTCCGCTGTCCGAACGCTCGGACCGGGCACTGCTGGGTGCCGCCCGGGTCGCCGCGCTCCACCTGGTGCGCCGTCGCCGGGAGCTCTCGGAGGGACTGACGTTCACCCGGACCCTGCTGGCCGGACTTCTGGAGGGGAACACCGGGCCACAGCCGCTGGCCACCCACCTGGGATTCGACGCGACCCGTCCGGCCGCTGTCCTGGGCTTCTCGTACGGAACCGCGGATGCCGTGGCCGCACCGGAGCTGACCCATGCCGAAGTCACCAACCTGGTCTCCGTGCACATAGCCGCCCGGCATCGCAGCGCGCTGGTCACGCAGGTCGATCCCCGCATTTACGTGCTCCTGCCACAGCTGCCACGCAGCATCGACATAGACACGCTGCGCGGCTGGGGTCAGGAGATCACCGACGCCGCACGCCGCCACCTGGGCCTGCCGCTGCGTGGCTCGGTCGGGTGCGTGGTGTCCGGGCTCGGGGACGTCCCGGAGTCACGCCGGGAGACCGACCGCATCCTCGACGCCATGCTGGGGGCCGACGTACCCACCGCGGTCGCCGCGCTGCCGGACATCCAGGCGGAAGTACTGGTCAGTGAAGTGCTGACGCTGCTTTCCGCCCGTCCCGAGATGCGGGATCCACGGCTGACCGCCCTCGTCGCGCACGACAGCCGGCACCAGGGCCGCCTGGCGGAGACCCTCCTGACCTACCTGAATTCCTTCGGTGACGTACGGGCCGCCGCCGCCCAGCTGTATGTGCACCCCAACACGCTGCGCTACCGCATTCGCCGGGCCGAGGAGCTGACCGGTCTCGAACTGAGCCGTCCCGACCAGCGTCTGCTCGCCATGCTCCAGCTGCGGCTGCCGCCGCCCACCACCTGATCCCGCTTCCTTCCGCATTGGCCTGTCGTACAGCCATCGGAGGCGGATTTGTCGTGCTGCACAAACACATCGCTTCATGATCCTCATACGCTTGCGCAAATCCATCTCCGCAAGTGATGCGGGCCGCCTCTCACGAGGAGACGGAGCGCAACACCGACGTGCGGTGACGACCCCATCACCTGCACGGCATCCGAATACCGCGCCCCGCATCGTGAACGCTTTCGAGAATCTTCAGGGCCATGGCCGACCCCCTGCCGGACCGGCCTGCTCGTCCCCGCCGCCGAGGCGATCCGGAGATCCGGTGATCGGTGAACCAGCGACCCGGTGAACACGACAGCCACTCCCCCCGCATGACTCCCCAACCCCACTTTGGACGGATGTCGACATGACTGCACGCGCCCCTGACTCCCTGGCCACTGCCACCGCTCCACCCGCCGACGGTCAGCCCCCGGAGCAGCCAGGTCTGAAGGCCGGTCTCAAGAACCGCCATCTGTCCATGATCGCCATCGGTGGTGTGATCGGCGCCGGCCTCTTCGTGGGCTCGGCCTCCGGCATCACCGCCGCCGGGCCCGGCATCCTGCTGTCGTATGCGCTGGTCGGAGCCCTGGTCGTCCTGGTGATGCGGATGCTCGGCGAGATGGCCGCGGCCTATCCGACCTCCGGCTCCTTCTCCGCCTACGCGGACCGGGCGCTGGGCCGCTGGGCCGGGTTCTCGATCGGCTGGCTGTACTGGTTCTTCTGGGTCGTCGTGCTCGCCGTGGAGGCGACCGCGGCTGCCGTGATCCTGGAAGGGTGGGTGCCGGCCGTACCGCAGTGGGCCTGGGCACTGATCGTGATGGTGGTCCTCACCGCCACGAACCTGGTCTCGGTCGGTTCCTTCGGCGAGTTCGAGTTCTGGTTCGCGGGCATCAAGGTCGTCGCCATCGCGGGCTTCATCGTCCTCGGTGGCCTGGCGATCTTCGGTGTGCTGCCCGGCTCCGACAACGCCGTGACGGGCTTCGGCAACCTCACCGAACACGGCGGCTTCCTGCCGAACGGGCCCGGAGCGATCCTCACCGGCATCCTGCTGGTCGTCTTCTCCTTCATGGGCAGCGAGATCGTCACCCTCGCCGCCGCCGAGTCCCCGGACGCGCAGCGGGCGGTCGCGAAGGCCACCAGGAGCGTGATCTGGCGGGTCGGCCTCTTCTACGTCGGCTCGATCCTCGTCGTGGTCTCCCTGCTGCCGTGGAACGACCCCGCGATCGAGGAGAAGGGATCGTACGTCGCGGCCCTGGACTCGATCGGCATCCCGCACGCCGGCGAGATCATGAACTTCATCGTGCTGACCGCCGTGCTGTCCTGTCTCAACTCCGGCCTCTACACCGCCTCCCGGATGGCCTTCTCCCTGGGCCAACGCGGCGACGCCCCGCAGTCCTTCGTACGGACGAACGCGCAGGGTGTCCCGCAGGCCGCGATCCTGGCCTCCGTGGCCTTCGGCTTCGTGGCGGTCGCCTTCAACTACCTGTGGCCGGACACGGTGTTCCGGTTCCTGCTGAACTCCTCGGGCGCGGTCGCGCTCTTCGTGTGGCTGGTCATCTGCTTCTCGCAACTGCGGATGCGGGGAATCATTCTGCGCGAGAACCCGGAGAAGCTCGTCGTCCGGATGTGGCTGTTCCCCTATCTGACGTGGGCGACGATCGCGATGATCTCGTTCGTGCTCGTCTACATGCTCACCGACGACAGGGAGGGCGGCGGACGGAGCCAGGTGCTGCTCTCCGTGCTCGTGGCCGTGCTGGTGATCGCGGTCTCGTTGGTCCGGGAGCGGATGCGCCCGAAAAACACCGAGGACGCGGTCGCGCCCCGGTAGCCGCCGCGGACGGCCGCACGGCGTTCCAGGCTCCCCGCCGTCCTCGGCGGGGAGCCGTCACCGTTCCGGGCGTGGGGCCGCGCGCTGGCGCCGGTGAGCGGAACCGCGCGGAGTCGCGAAGGGCGGCCAGGTGTCCTGCCCCGAGAGGTTGGGGACGCGGCCGGCGGGTGGTGTGTCCGCGAGCGCGGTGTGTCCGCGGTGGTGATTGTAGGTGTGCGGCCAGTTGGAGAATGCCTCACGTCGTTCGGCTTCTGACCGGTAGGGGCGGGGGGCCACTCGTCCAGCAGGGTGCGATTGAGGCGTTCGACCTTGCCGTTGGTTTGCGGCCGGTAGGGCCGTGTGCGCTTGTGGGTGATCCCGGCATGGCCCTCTCCCGGCGCCTGACATGCGACGGCCCCGAAGGTGAACGGCGGACCGCCGGATCCGCCGTGCGTTCGGTGGCTGTGCGAGCGCAGACGTCCGCGCCGTCCCCGCTACCCTTGCGGGCACGCCGCCCCGCCGATCATGGTGGCCGGCTTCGCAAGCGACACCGGTACCCGATCGACGTACCCGAGTATGTGCGTTCCGGGGCCGGTTGGGAGGGGGTCCCCATGACAGAGAAACCACCTGTGCCCGTCGAACCGCCTGAGCGGTCCCGGCAGTCGGGGCGAATACCTGAGGGAGAGGCCGCGGACACGGGAGGAGCACAGCGGGCGGGAACACCACCGGAGGGCAGGTCGCGCGCGACGACGGACACGCGGCCCGGCGAAGCCGTCAGTGCCGGGCGCCCGCCGCACCTTCCGTTCACTCCTCCCAGCCCTCTGTACGCGGGCGCCTACCCCTACAAACCCTCGTTCCCCGCCCTGCGCCGCGAGCCGCCCTCCACCGTGAACACCGCCGTCCTCTGGGCGGCGCTCGCCACCGGCGTGCTCAGCATGGTGCTGCTCAGCAACGGTGTGGGCGTCAATCTGTTACTCGTCGCCCTGCCGGCCGCGGTCACCGCGTACTTCGCCGCGCGCCAGGCAGGCCGGGTACAGGCCCGTCCCTGGACGCTCGCCTGGGGCATCGGAGGACTCGCCCTCCTGCTGGTTCCGGCGGTCCGCGCCGCTCAGTGGCCTTCCCTCCTCGCCGTGGCCACCGCCATCGGTCTCGCATCGCTCGCCCTCCACGGCTCGCGGACGTGGCCCGGCGTCGTCCTCAGCCCCTTCGGGCTGGTCGATTCGCTGCCCAAGGGCGCACTCTGGGGCTGGCGAGGAGTGCGCACCCGAGCCGGCAACGCCTCTGGCAACGTGGGCTCCGCGCTGCGCGCCCTTGCCGTGACGGCCGTGCTCCTCCTCGTCTTCGGCGCACTGTTCGCCGGGGCCGACGCGGCTTTCGCCGACCTGCTGAGCAGGCTGGTCCCGGACATGTCCGTCGGCGACGGCCCCTGGCGCCTGGTGCTGTTCACCCTCGGGCTTTTCGGCGCCCTCGCGGCGGCACACACCGCCGCCGCCCCTCTGCGGTGGGACAGCTTCGAGACAAGCCCGGGCCGCGCCCGCGGCCGGGGTGAGTGGGCGCTTCCCCTGCTCGTGCTGTGCGTGCTGTTCGCCGTCTTCAACGCCATCCAGCTCGCCGTCCTCTTCGGCGGATACAAGGCCGTCCTGGACAAGACCGGTCAGACCTACTCCGAGTACGCGCGGCAGGGCTTCTGGCAACTCCTGCTCGCCACGCTCCTCACCCTCCTGGTCATCGTCCTCGCGCTGTGCTGGGCCCCGCGCGGCGGGCCAGGTGACCGGAACCTGGTGCGGGGGGTTCTAGGCACCCTCTGCGCACTCACCCTGGTCGTGGTCGCTTCGGCGGTACGGCGCATGGACATGTACGTCGAGGCGTACGGGTTGACGCGGCTGCGGATCTCCGTCGTGACCGTGGAGTTGTGGCTCGGCCTGGTCATCCTGCTGATCATGGCCGCCGGGGTCTGGGGCGCACGCCGGCTGCCCCGCGCCGTCGCCGCGTCGGCCGCTGTCGGGGCCCTCGCTTTCGGCCTGGCCTCTCCCGACGGGCTGATCGCCGAGAACAACGTGCGGCGGTACGAGAAGACCCACAAGTTCGACCTGGAGTACGTGCGTGGTCTCTCGGCGGACGCGGTCCCGGCTCTGGACAGGCTGAGAGAGCCCATGCGGTCCTGCGTCCTCGGTCCCCTGGCGCAGGGGCTCGGTCCGGCAACGGCGTCCTGGTACGAGATCAGTTGGGGAGAGGTTCGCGCCCGGCAGATCCTCGAGGAACGGCCGCCGACGACGACCGACCCGGGAACCTGCGAAAGCAGCGGGGAGAGCCTCGAGTACTACCGCTGACCTGACGCCCCGTTCCGCCAGGGCGGGCAGCCGGCGGGCCGTGATCCGCGACGGTGGAGGAGACGCCCCCGCCTAGGGGACGCGGACTTCGCGCGGACTCCAGTGGCACACGTGTGGCACGGCTCAGAACATGGCGAAGGGCCGGCCCGGGAGGAAACCCCTCCTGAGCCGGCCCTTCTGTCTGTGCCCCCGGCAGGATGCGAACCTGCGACACCCGCTTGAGGGGTTTTCCCTGGGCGGGCTGTGACCTGCGGAGACATAGGTCGCAGGGCGTCTGACCCGGGAAATCAACCCTCCGTGGTTCTCACGTGTTCGCGCGGCTTCCCGGCCGCATGTGTGCCGAATCCGTTCTGCGTACGTGTCCGACTGACAGTGATGATGTTCGTGGTGACGCCGCTGGTGGGTCTGACCCTCCGACTGACTGACGTCTCGACTGTCCTGTTTGCGATTTGTCGGCCCGCCGGGCGTCACCACGCACGCGGCCGGACGGGCGCTTGTGACATGGTGGTCCGCCGCCACCTGCAAAGCAGGACCACCACGTCTACTGCGGGATGGAGCCGAGGGACGGCCCGTCCTCACATCCCGGCCATACCGCCACCGGTGAGGCCCGGAGCCAGCGTCGGGACCCAGAAGACGGCGACGGCCAGGGCGATCGAGGCGATACCCACGGTACGGGCCACCAGGCGGCCGGCCGGAGCGAGCTTCTCGGCGGTGATCACGGCGGCCAGGACCACCATGGCCCACAGGTTCATCAGACCGAACGCCGCCAGCAGCACCATGAGCGACCAGCAGCAGCCCAGACAGAAGGCCCCGTGGTGGGCTCCGGCACGCAGATCGCGAGAGAGCCCCGGGTACGAGGCGTAGCGCAGCATCAGCCCGATCGGCGAGCGGCATCTCGCCAGGCAGCGGTCTTTGAGGGGCGTGAGCTGGTAGACGCCGTTGACCGCGAACACGGCCGCGGCCACTGCGGTCCCCGTAGCGGCGGGGAGGCTCGCCGCCCGGCCCAGGCCGACGGCCAGCGCGTACGCCGGCAGCCCGGCCGCGGCCCAGACGAGTAAGTAGGCGACCGTGAAAACGACCATGCGCGGCGCCCGATGCATGGTCATGGTGCGTGCGTACAGCGCGGCGACGGGCGCCGTGGCGGGCAGCATCATCGCGGCCATCATCAGCGTCCACACGGCCAGGAAAGCGGACAGGCCCAGGCCCATGGTGCCGGGCATCGCCTGCATGCCGCCCCAGCGCGTCACCTCCCAGACCCAGGCGGCGGCCGCCGCGACCAGCAGCAGCCCGGCGGGGCCCGCCCTGCGGCGGCCGGTGACCGGCCCACCGGTCACGCGGACCACGTGAAGGGCGCCGAGTGTCCGTTGCCGCCGGTGAAGTCCCAGGACCGGCCGTACACGCCGTCGCCCGTCGCCCGGGTGGACCGGGCGATCGTCAGCGTGCTGTTCGCCGGGTGGAACATGCCGGTCAGGCCCATTACCGGACCGTCCTCGCCGAACTGCGGGGCGACCTGGTCCTCGATCTCGATGTCGATGGCATCGCCCACCCGCGCGGCGTGGCGGCGGCCCTCGTCGCGGTAGTCGATGGGGACGCGCTCCACGCCGAGGACCTCGCCGATGAGCGGAGTGAGCGCCGCCATCGGCCCGCCTGCCTGGCCGGAGAAGACCTTCCCCAGCGCCTCCGCCTGACCGTCGTCGGCCGAAGCGTCGACGTACAACGCCACCTGCCAGCCGCCCTCGGCCATCACCCGGGGCCCGTCGATGAAGACGGCGACGCTGCGGTCGGAGACGTCCACGCCGTCCACGTTCCCACTGTCCATGTGGAACGCGAAGGTCACCTGGCAACGCTCGTGGTCGGCCGGTGCGGCGAAACCCGAGGTGGTGCAGGGACACACCACGTCGCAGTTGCAGCTCTCCAGGTACGTGCCGTTCAGGTTCCAGGGCATGACTCTTCCTCCCTGTTTCGCGTCCCCTCCGGCGAAGGGAATACACCAGGAGGGTCCGCCCCTTCCGGTGCCGCTCTTCTTCAGGCTATTCCCGACGACCTCCGTCGCGCAGATCCGCTCGACCCGGTGGTCCCCGCCTCCAGCGTCCGTGTCCAGGCCCACGTCCTGGTTCGCGAAAAGCACGCCACCGAAGCCGTCACCCTTGTCCGGCACACCGCCGACCAGCTCACCGGCGGCCGGGGCCGACCTGAAGGACATCCAGGAGATGCCCGGCCACTCCTCGATCACCATCACGGCCGACACGTACACGAGCCTGCTGCCCGAGGCGGATCTGGCGATTGCTGAGGCCGCAGCCTGGCTTGTACCGCGGGCCTGTGCCACCTCCGGGAACATCGCTCCCGAAGCGGAGCCCGACGGCGCGAAGAAGCCCGGTTCGGAGCCCGTGCCGGATGATGCTGATCCATTGGGCGATATTCGGGAGAGCAGCTCCCCGTCTGCTCACGCACCGCTCACGCAGACGGCCCCAGACGAGGAGTCCGAGGCCGAACAGAGCACCTCCCTGGGGGAGGAACCCCAGGTCAACGGCATATTGAGTGGTGCCCCCGGCAGGATGCGAACCTGCGACACCCGCTTGAGGAGTTTTCCCTGGGCGGGGCTGTGACCTGCGGAGATGCAGGCTGCAGGGTGTCTGGCCAGGGAAAGTACCCCTCCGTGGTTCTCGTGTGTTCGCGGGGTTTCCCGGCCTCATGTGTGCCGAATCTGTTCCAGCGGGGGCCGCCCGTGATGACTGCCGGCCTGCCCTGGTCGCTCGCTGCGTTCACGGTCGAAGACTTGTCGGCGCGAGCCTTCGGCCGTGAAGTGCTACCCGGTAGCACTGGGTGCTACCGTGGTGGGTATGAGCGTGCAGCCCGAAATCACCCAGCGGGATCTGCGCAGCCGGTCCCGAGAGATCATGGACGCCATACAGGGCGGCCAGTCGTTCACCGTCACCCGTGACGGACACCCGATCGGTCAGCTCGTCCCTCTGCGGCGACGCCGTCGGTTCGTCTCCCGTCAGGAGTTCGCCGCGATGTCCAGGACCGCCCCCGACATCGACCTCGACACGTTCCGCGCCGACCAGGACGCCACGGCCGACACCTACCCGGACGATCCCTATGCCCGCTGACCGCTCGACGTATCAGCAGGGACTCCTCGACACCAACATCATGATTCTGCGCCGGTGGGTGGCCCCCGAGGAACTGCCGGACGAAATGGCGGTCACCGCCATCACCCTGGCCGAGCTGTCCGCCGGCCCGCACGAGGTCCGTCGCAACGACGAACAGAGCGGCTACGACGAACACGCCGAACGCGCCCGCAGGCTCGACGTCCTGCAACGCGCCGAGCACGAGTTCGACCCCATCCCCTTCGACGCCGACGCGGCCCGCATCTACGGCCGCATCTGTGCCGCGGTGATCAGCGCGGGCCGCAAGCCGCGCCGCCGGGTGGCCGACCTGATGATCGCCGCCATCGCCGTGGCCGAGGACCTTCCCCTCTTCACCACCAACCCCGACGACTTCAAAGGGTTGGACGACCTGCTCACCGTCGTACCGGTCACCCGCCCGAAGGTGCCCCACGAGGGCTGACGCCAGGGCATCGGGTCGGTGAGAGCGCAACGGACTTCGTGGTGCGAGCGCGACACGGACGCGATCACGCAGCAGGGCCGGTTCGGGGGAACAATCCCATCGAACCGGCCCTGCCCGCAGTGCCCCCGGCAGGATGCGAACCTGCGGCACCCGCTTGAGGAGTTTTCCCTGGGCGGGGCTGTGAGCTGCGAAGATGCGGGCCGCGATGTGTCTGAGCAGGGGAAACACTCCTTCGTAGTTCTCACGTGTTCGCAGGGTTTCCCGGCCCCATGTGTGCTGAATCTGTTCTGGTCGGTCCACGAGCTGAGGGTGAGGTTCTGGATCCGGGCGGATGCCGGCTTCGGTGACAAAGCTGTGAGCGGGTGGGCGGGAACCCGTAGCCTGGGACCACTGGCAGCACACGGTTCTGATCAAGTGGAGGGGATGCCGATGACCACAGCTCCTGGCGGTGTGCCTCACCCGCCGGCCTCGTCGTCGCATCCGCTGCGCACCATCCGTGACATCCGGGAGTCCCTGCCGGAGGACCAGCGTAGGCATTTCGATGCGGAGCTCGCCGACACGGAGATCGAGGCGCTGCCCAGGATGCTTCACCGTTGGGTGGCATTGAGCAACGACGGTTTTGAGGAGTTCCTGCTCTCCCGGCCGTTCGAGGGGCTGGAGTTCGGCGCGCGCTCCTACGACGAGCAGACGGACGCCGAGTGATCTACCTGTTCGACACCAATGTTGTCGCCGAACTCACGACTCGGGCCACGCCTGACCCGCGCGTCCTGGCCTGGTTCCGGTCCACAGCCCGGCCCAACGCTTCCTGAGTGTGATCACTGTGGCCGAGATCGAGGCCGGCGTGGTCGCCGCCCGGATCCCGTACGACAGGCACGCTACGCCCGAGCTCTCGCTGCGGTACGGCATGAATACCGCGACCGCATCGCGCTGATCGGCGAATCGGAAGCGGCTGCCTACCTGACCGTTCACAAGGCGCTCAAGGCCGTAGGCGCCGGCATCGACCCACCGGACGCCCTGATCGCCGCCACGGCCCTGGCCAACGGGTGGACGGTCGCCACACGCAACATCAAACACATGGCCCGAACCGGGGCCCTGGTCGTCAATCCATGGGAGGAGAAGCTGTAAGCGGTACTGCAGAGCACGAGCCACCCTGCCGGCGTCCCCCCGGGGCCGGCGCAAGCTCTCTGACGACATCACGCATTCAAGGTCGGTAATAGACCTGAGGCGTTCCGATTCTGCTGACGGCAGACCATTTCGCGACCCCTTGCGTTCATGAAGATGCCGAGTAATCGTCATTACATGATTACGGCACAGAAGCAAGAGCAACTGAGAGGTTGGTTCATCGGCCGGATCCCCGACGATCTCTTCGAGGAACTGGCCGAGGTCACGGTCGACCGCGAGGAGATCACGGTGATCGGACGCATTCCCGGACCCCGGCCGGTCGAGGACGCCTCTCCGGCCGAGAGGGAAGCGGCGATCGAGGGCCGGATCCAGGAGTTCCGGGAACGCACCCGGGACGCCCGGATCGCGGTCGCCCGGGACGCGGAGCACCGCTTCGGCCGGAAGGTCTCCTGGGGGGTGGAGTGCGACGGGGGGCGCGCCCTGTTCACCCATGTTGCCGCGCCCGTCATGACCCGACTGCGCCAGTCGGAGCGCCTGGTCCTCGACACGCTGATCGCCGGCGGGGTTGCCCGCAGCCGCAGCGAGGCGCTGGCCTGGTGCGTGCGCCTGGTCCAGCAGCACACCGACGACTGGCTCACCGAACTGCGTGAGTCCCTGGAGCACGTCCAGCGGGTGCGGGCCCAGGGACCGGACGGCGAACGGGAGGAGGACGAGCCCACCGCCGACGGTGAGTGAACGGCGTTGTCAGTGGCGCGCGTTACCGCGCGGGGCATGACCCGTCTCGTACTGGTCGCCGGTGCCTGGCTCTGGGCGTGGGACAAGGCGGCGGCCGAACTGCGCGCGGCCGGGCACGAGGTCCATCCCTTGACGCTGTCCGGCCTCGCGGGGAAGCGCGCCCTACCGGCCGGGCAGCAGACCCATGTCCAGGACATCGTCCACGAGGTGGAACGACTCGAGCTGCGCGATGTCTCCTCGTCGGACACAGCTACTCCGGCGTGAACGAGCGGCGAGGACGCGGTTTCTTCTTCCCGTGCTCTCCATGGTGGGCATCCTTCCGGGAACTCAACATCTGATCTCGGATGCTTGCCAAAGCGGATCAAGCCCAAGGGCCGCAGCACCACTGATGCGGACACTCCGGGCCGAATCTAGACTGGCGAAGGCAGGAAGAGTCCCGATCAGGGAGAGGTGCGCCATGGCCAAGCGAGCCAACAAACGACGCGGTCGTAAGAAGAAGAAGGCCAACCACGGCAAGCGTCCCAACACCTGAGCCGACCGAGCGCGCTGCCGAGGGCAGTCACACTGGAAGCGCTCCGGCGGGATCAATCTGCCCGCACCGCTCCGGAAGCCCCATGCGGGGTCCACGTTCCAGCAGGTCATGCGAATCACGATCATGCTGAGAAACTTGCGGGTTCACGGGTCGGCCGCGACTTCACAGGCGACACTTGCGCCCTGGGACAGCGTCTGGCGCACGAGCAACCAACTTGCGCCGCCCATTGGTTGAGGGCGGTGTCCCGCTTGGGACAGGTTCGAGCCTCATCTTTGCCAGGTCGATCATCGCGGATCGCCGGCGCTGGAAGTTGGCAAGCGAGCGGTGTCTGGGGTGGTCACTGGAGGCCGCCTCTATACGCGTTCGTCCACCGCTGTCGGTATCAGCCGCTGATGTCACTTGACGGGCCCGAGTGGCCCGATCCTCCGGCATCTGCTGCGGTTGCTGTCAGCTACTGGTGTCTGCTCCTCGGCGTCGGAACAAGTGTCGGGTGCCGCGAACGAAGAGGATGAACACTGCCCGGATGGCCATGAACACGGTTGTGAGGGCGAGCGCGCGGGTAGTCACGTCAGAGATCGTGGTCCAAGAATCGGGTACGCCAAGAAGGAGCGAGAGCTCTCCGATCGCTACGGTCAGCCCGAACATGAACGGCAGCCATTCCCAGTGAGTCCGTGAGCCCCACCTCACTGCTGTTTGCCGCTTGTGCAGCCGACGAGTCGCCCGGCTGAGGATGACGCTTAGGACGATCATCGAAACAGGCACCCATAGGTCCCACCAGTGCACGCTGAGCTGCACGGCTCCGCCCCCTTGCTGCTCTGAGAGTGCGGTAAGTGATGGTCTAGCTAATTTCGCACCACTTCGTCCCAGTGGGTAGCAGGCCCCTGACCTCGGCTGTCGAGCCAAACCGGGGAGCCGGAGCCGTGCGCTCGGCCAGGGCGGCGATGTTGATCATTCGACCGCCGGAATCACCCCGTTATGGCATGTCATCACATCGGTGTGAAACGGCAGGAAACATCACTTACCGCACTCTGAGGCCTGCCTATACGGACGGTGAGCCTATCGCGCAGCCAGTGGAGCGGCGTTCGAGCTGGAGCACCGCTCCCAAAGCGGAGCCCGAGCCCCACAGCACGGAGAAGCCCGGCTTGGAGTCCGTGCCGGATGATGCTGATCCTTTGGGAGATATTCGGGAGATCAGCTCCCTGCCCGCTCACGCAAATGGCCCCGGACGAGGAGTCCGAGGCCGGTTGAAGCGCCTTCTTGGGGGAGGGCGAAACCCCAGGTCGGAACGGTAACGCGTGGTGCCCCGGCAGGATTCGAACCTGCGACACCCGCTTCAGGAGTTTTCCCCGGGCGAGGCTGCAACCTGCGGAGATGTTGGCCGCAGGGTGGCCGGCCGGGAAACAATTCCTCCGTGGTTCTCACGTGTTCACGGGGTTTCCCGACCTCATGTGTGCTGAATCCGTTCCGCCGAAGGGCCTGGTGACCACGCCGTGACGCAGGGGCAGTTGCCGCCGCTCAGCGGGGCGACGGACCGGGCCAGACGGCCGAGGCGTCGTCGCGGTCGGGGGCGGGAAGGCGGATCGGGCGGACGGGGATCGTGCGGGTACGTCCTTCAGCGACGGCTGTCCACGTGGCGGGGCAGCCTGAATAGCACAGGGTGGTCAGGGCGAAAACGCCGTCGGCGTAGACCTCGACGTACTCCCCGATGGCGAGGATCCGCAGGCTCGCGGCGGGCTCGGTCAGGACAGTCTCGCCGAGCCGAGCGCCGCCCGGGCCGGTCATCCACAGGTTCTTGCCGTCACAGCCGACGGTGAGGGCTGGCTGTCCGCCTTCGTCGGTGTGGGTGCGCAGGGTGATCTCGACGGGCCCGGATATACCGAGGCCGCCGACCGCGTGCAGGACGGGCACGTCGGTCTCCTTGCCGAGCCACGCGTCCAGACCGGGCCACCACTCCAGGCGCGGTGCTCCGTCCGCGGGAACGACCAGGCGCTTCGGCTGGGCCAGCATGCCGCGACAGCGGTCACCGGTGTCGGTGAGGCCGACCTGACGGGGCGTGGTGTGCAGCACGACGCGGGAGCCGTCGGGGGCGGAGATGATCCGGGGGGCGTAGGAACCGGTCGGACCGAGTGGGCCGCGCCGGGTCCAGGGGCCCCGCAGGCTGGGAGCGGTCCACGACTCGAAGCCGCGGGTCGCGCCGATGGAGCCGAGCAGGAGCCAGCTGCCGTCGTCGAGGCGTTCCAGGACCGGGCACTCCAGTTCGTCGACGTCGCCGGGTGAGATGAGCGGCGGGTGGACGGTCCAGTGCTCCAGGTCCTCGGAGGTGGCCCAGGCGACGCATCCGCCGGCCTCGACCGGGAGGGAGGCGTCGCTGGCGCAGACGACCATCACCCAGCCGTCCGACTCGTCGTCGCGTACAACGAAGGGGTCGCGCCAGGCCATTTGTTCGCCGGTGCGGTACCAGCGCGAGTCCGCCTCGACGACCGGTGCGGTGCCGTGGCGTTGCCAGCCGGTGCCGTCGGTGCGGTCGGAGTACGCCAGCCCGACCGACTGCAACGGCCAGCCGCCTGCCGTCAGTCCGCTCACGCCCGTGTAGAACATCGCCATTCCGTCGCCGTGCCGGACGGGGTGCATGGTCCACACCGCCTGCTGGTCGAAGCGGCCGGGCAGGCCGACCCCGAAGGCGGTGCCCTGCGGCTGCCAGTCGACCAGGTCGGTGGAGGTGGCCCGGCCGTAGGAGGTCTCCATCCGTAGGTGGTCGAACTCGGCTGTCCAGGGCCCCTGCAGGTGCAGCACCGTGTACGTGCCGTCCTCGTCCCGCAGCAGGGCGAAGTCGTTCACGCAGAGGCCGGGCGGGGCGTATCGCATGCGCGGTTCCTGTCGGCTCACAGCGCTCAAACGCGTGCGCTGACCATCGATCAAAACGGACTCTCTTTAGAATCATCCCAAGTAAATATGAACGCAAACGCTTGCGCAACAAGATGGGCGGGTTTACGGTCACGTCACCCCACAGCTCACACCGACGTGAAACCAACGGGAGGAACTGCGCCGTGACGGCCAGCATCAACGACGTCGCTCAGGCGGTCGGCGTCTCCGCGTCCACCGTGTCCCGCGCCCTGCGCGGCCGGCAGGGCGTGTCCGACGAGGTGCGGGACCGGATCGCGGCCGTCGCCGCTCAGCTCGGCTACACCGCGTCCCGTTCCGCTTCCAGCCTGGCCAGCGGCCGCACCTACACCATCGGGGTGCTGGTCCCCTACGTGGGCCGCTGGTTCTTCGGCACCGTGCTGGACGCGGCCGAGAAGGTGTTCAGCGCCGCCGGGTACGACGTGCTGCTGTACAACCTGGGCTCGCCGGAAACGCGCAAGCGTTTCTTCACGAGGCTGCCGGTCCGCAAGCGAGTGGACGCGGTGCTGTCCCTCCTCATTCCTGACGATGAGGAGTCGGCCGCGCTGCGCTCACTGGGGGTGCCGTTGGCCACCACGGTCGGCGGAACCCGGCCCGGTTTCACCGTCGTCGGGATAGACGACCGGGCCGGCACCGAGAGCGCCGTACGGCATCTGGTGAACCTCGGCCACCGCCGCATCGGCATGATCAGCGGGTCCAGCGGGCCGCTGCACTGGACCACCCCCATCGAGCGCCGCAACGCCTACCTGGACGTCCTGGCCGACGCCGGGATCGAGCACGATGCGGCCCTGGAGGCGGACGGTGACTACACCGTCGATGGCGGCGAGCGGGCCATGACCGAACTGCTGGCCGCCTCCCGCCCGCCGACCGCTGTGTTCGCGCAGTCCGACGAGATGGCGATGGGCGCGCTGCGCGCCCTGCGCCGCCACCGGCTGAAGGTCCCGGACGACGTGTCCGTCGTCGGCTTCGACGACCACGAACTCGCCGACGTGGTCGGCCTGACCACCGTTGCCCAGCCGGTCGCCGAGCAGGGCGCCGAGGCCGCGCGGCTACTGCTGCGCCAGCTCGACGAACCCGACACCGAACCCGCAGGGCACGTCCGGATGCCCATCCGCCTCGTCCTGCGCGAGACCACTGCCCCGCCCCGTCCGCGCGGACCTCACTGACACCCTCGAGCCCCACACCCCCACGCCTCGAAAGCACTCCCGCACCTCGAACCCTCGCCACAGCACGGAGGCACACACCATGAGTTCGACCAGCAGAAGGTACCGCCGCACAGCCTGTACGGGCCTGGCTCTCACCCTGCCCCTGGCGGCACTGGCCGCCTGCGGCGGGGGCGGCGGCACCGACGCGTCCGCGGAGGGCGGCAGCGGCAAGGGCACCATCAGTGTCTGGGCCCACCAGAGCCAGAAGAGCGAGGACGCCGCCGTGCAGGCCGCGGTGAAGTCCTTCAACTCCTCGCAGAGCGACATCAAGGTCGAGCTGAAGCTGATACCCGGCAACGACTACACCAAGACGATCACCGCCACCAGCGCCTCCGAACTGCCGGACGTGATGGAGTTCGACGGCCCGACCATGGCGAACTTCGTCTACAACAAGAAGCTCGCCCCCATCGACGACTATGTCTCCGCCAAGACGATGGCCAACGCCACCGACGCGAGCAAGTCCCAGGGCGAGATCGGCGGCAAGCACTACGGCCTGGGCATGTACGACTCCGGCCTCGGGATCTACGGCAACAAGAAGCTGCTGGACGCGGCCGGCGTGAAGTACCCGACCAGCCTGTCCGACGGCTGGACCGCGGAGCAGTTCACGGACGCGCTCAAGACGCTGAAGGCCAAGGACTCCGACGGCAAGACCCTCGACATCCAGGAGAACAACGGTCTCGCCACCGAGTGGGGCGCCTACGGCTTCGCCCCCGTCGTCTGGTCGGCCGGAGGCTCGCTGCTCAAGGACGGCAAGGCGGAGGGCGCCCTCGACACTCCGGCGGCGGTCTCGGCGCTGAAGACCGTCCAGTCCTGGAAGACGTACGTTGACCCCAACACCGACGGCAACGCCTTCGCCAAGGGCCGCGTCGCCCTGAGCTGGGTCGGCCACTGGATGTACCCCACCTACAGCAAGGCCCTCGGTGACGACCTCGTCGTCCTACCGCTGCCCGACTTCGGCAACGGCCCCAAGACCGGCCAGGGATCCTGGGCCTGGGGCATCGGCGCCGACACCAAGAACGCCAAGGCCGCCGGCGCCTTCATGGACTACCTCCTCAACGACACCAACGTCACCGCGATGACGACAGCCAACGGCGCCCCGCCCGCCACCAAGACAGCGCTCGCCGCGTCCCCCCTGTACAAGCAGAGCGGCCCGCTCCAGCTCTTCGCCGACCAGCTCGCCAAGCCTTGCGGCGACAGCGACATCACCGAGTCCTGCGTCGCCGTCACGCGCCCGGTGACCGCCGGATACCCCACCATCACCGCCAAGTTCAGCGAGGCCCTCAACTCGGTCTACGGAGGCGCCGACCCGAAGAGCGCCCTGTCCAAGGCCGCCCGCGCCATCGACCAGGACTTCTCCGACAACGCCGGCTACGAGATCCCGTAGGACCATCGGCCGGGGGCGGGCCCGCGCACGCCGTGCCCGCCCCCGCCGGGAACAGGACCCATCCGTGACATCCGCCGAACCGGCACACGCCGCGCCCCACGCCCGGGAGAAGGCCCCACCCGTGACCGCCGACAAGCCCGCGCGTCCGGCGCGCCCGGCGCGCTCCGTGCGCAAGAACCGCGACTGGCTGCACGGACTGCTCATGTCCACGCCTGCCGTCGCCGGACTCGTCGCCTTCGTCGGCGTCCCGTTCGGCTACGCCGTCGTCCTCTCCTTCTACAACGTCCGCCTCGGCTCCCCGCTCGCGCCGGCCTTCTTCGGCCTGGAGCAGTACCGCCGACTGTTCACCGACCCGGACCTGTCCGGCCCGTTCCTGCGGGCCCTGCTGAACAACCTGACCTTCGCCGTGGTCGTCGTCCCCGTGCAGACGGCGCTGGCACTCGGGCTGGCGATCCTGCTCAACCGCAAGCTCAAGGCGATCGGCCTGTTCCGGTCCCTCTTCTTCATGCCGGTCGTCTTCCCGATGGCGCTGGTCGCCGTGATCTGGCGGCTCATCCTCGCCCGCAGCGACCAGGGCATGCTCAACTCCGCGCTGCACGCGGTGAGTTTCGGCAACTGGGGCGCCTTCGACTGGCTCGGCGACTCCGCCACCGCGATGGCCTCGATCATCGTGCTGTCCGTCTGGCAGGGAGTCGGCTTCCAGATGGTCATCCTGCTCGCCGGCCTCCAGCAGATCCCGGGCGAGCTCTACGAAGCCGCCGAACTCGACCGCGCGAGCCGCTGGCAGCAGTTCCGCCACGTCACCCTGCCCGGCATCCGCGGAACCCTCGTCTTCGTCGCCATGCTCACCTCGGTGCTCTCCTTCCGGGTCTTCGACCAGGTGTACGTCCTCGTCAAGGGCGGCGGCCTCAACGAGGACGCCGCCCGCACAGTGATGTACCAGGCCGTCACCACCGCCTTCGACCAGAGCAACGTCGGCCAGGCGTCTGCGATCACCGTCGTCTTCTTCTTGATCGTCGTCGTCCTGACCCTCATCCAGCGCCGCGTCGTCCGGCCCGACAACGAGGACTGAGGACTGACCATGAGCATCCACACGGGCCTCACCCGCACACCCCTGCGCCGCTTCCTCGACTACGCCGTCCTGAGCGTGCTGGCCTTCATCTTCGCGCTGCCGGTGATCTACCTGTTCATGGGCAGCCTCAAGCCGTCCGACGAAGTCCTGAACGGCCTGTCCGGCTTCCTCCCGACCCACCTGTCCTTCGACAACTACACGGCCGTCCTCGACAACCTCAACTCCGACAGCACCGGCTACTTCTGGCGCTTCATGGGCATCTCGCTGCTGCTGTCGTTCGTCGTGGTGACGGGCGGCCTGTTCGTCAACTCGATGGCGGCGTACGGCCTGTCACGGCTGAAGTGGCGTGGCCGGAACGCCGTCTTCACCCTCGTCCTGCTGCTGATGCTGGTCCCGTTCGAGTCGGTGGCCGTCCCGCTCTTCTACATGTTCAACGACCAGCGCAACACGTTGTTCATCCAGGCGATCCCGTTCATCGCCAACGCCTTCTCGGTCTACCAGTTCCACACGTTCTTCCGCTCGATCCCGCCGAGCATCGAGGAAGCCGCCCGTCTCGACGGCGCGGGCCCCTGGCGCACCTTCTTCGCGATCATCGTCCCGATGTCGAAGCCGGCCTTCGCGTCCGTGGCGATCCTGACCTTCCTCATTCAGTGGGGCTCCTTCCTCTGGCCGGTCCTGATGGTCTCCGACCCCTCGGTACGCCCGCTGCCGCTGGAGATGAGCGTCTTCCAGGCCCAGCTGCCCCCGGACTGGGGCCAGATCCTCGCCTTCGGCGTCCTGCTCGTCCTGCCCGTCCTGATCGTCTTCGCCTTCTTCCAGCGTTGGTTCGTCCAGGGTGTCGCCAGCTCAGCCGTCAAGGGCTGAGCCGCTTCCCGAGTTCCCGAGAGGTACTGCTGTTGTGGACCACCCCACCGCCAACGCCCCGGCGGCCGCCTCTGCGAGCGAGGGCCTGCTGCCGTTCCTGCACGACGCGGTCCTCACCCTGTGCGCGCCGAGTCTGGCGATCTCCCGTGCGGACGGGCAGCTCGACGGGGGTGCCGCCGGTTTCTACCACGGTGACCGCAGGGCGTCGGCCCAGCTGACCGTCGCATCCGAAGGCATCACCCTCGCTCCGGTCGACGGCGGGTTGAGGGGAGCGAACCGGGCGGAATTCCGGTCGCTCCTGCGGGGCCTCGACGAGGTGGCGGTGGACCCGGCCCTCGCCCTGCACCGCCGCCGAACCGTCACGGCCGTACGACACCGCGCTCGCCCTTCACGGCCTGACCGGGGCAGGCTTCCCCGACGCCGCCGCATCACTGGCAGAGGCCTACTGACAGCGTCGACGGCATTCGACGCCCGCCTGCCCGAACTCTTCGCCGGCCACGGCAGGGCACGCCGGACGCGTCCTTGAGCTCACCCACTGCCATATGTGTGCTGCAAGCGCAGGAGCCCTCCCGTCCGCTGGACGAAAGGGCCTCTGACCAGGTGTTTCTCTGTTCCCCCGGCAGGATTCGAACCTGCGATACCCGCTTGAGAGGTCATCTCATTTGGTGAGTCTGCGGTAGCAGATGAGGGTGCAGGCGATGCTCGTGAAGGCGAGGAAGTGGTCGGCCTTGCGTCGATCGCGGACGGGCCCGTCGGCTGACTCGGCCTCATCGGAATTACGACTGCCGACCGGCAGGTCCACGAGAACGTCATCCGGCGCATGCCCCGCCGACTCCGACGATTGGCGGCGTCGTGTACGCACCCGTCAGCGTGCAACGTGGGTGATGAGCGGCGCGGGCCGGAACACTGTCGCGGGGTCAGTAGGTGGCCAGGGAGATGGCGACATAGTGCGCGGTGAAGGCTGCCACGGTCAGGGCGTGGAACACCTCGTGGAAGCCGAACCAGCGGGGTGAGGGGTTGGGGCGCTGGAGGGCGTAGACGACCGCGCCCGCGCTGTAGAGGAGACCGCCCGCCACGATCAGGGCGAGTACGGCCGCTCCGCCGGTGTGCAGGAAGTCGGGCAGGTAGCGCACCGGTGCCCACCCCAGGGCCAGGTAGCACGGGGTGTACAGCCAGCGCGGGGCTCCGACCCACAGGACCCGGAACGAGATGCCGGCCAACGCGCCCAACCACACGATCCACAACAGCACGGACCTCTGGTCCGGCGGCAGGAGGAGCACGGCCAGGGGGGTACAGGTGCCGGCGATGATCAGGAAGATGTTGGCGTGGTCGAGACGTCGTAGGAGAGCCTCGCCGAGCGGCCCCCAGGTACCGCGGTGGTAAATGGCGCTTGTTGCGAACAGCAGCCAGGCGGTGACCGAGTACACGGCGCAGGCCCGGGCTGCCTGTGGGGTGTGAGCCAGGCAGATGAGTACGATGCCTGCGATCAGTGCGGCGGGGACCATTCCGGCATGGAGCCAGCCACGCAACCTCGGCTTGATCGATTCGGCCAGGTCGGCCGCCTGCTCCACCAGAGCGGCAACCGAGCGGGCGCTTTCTCCTGCACCGTCACCTTGTGGTCCGCGGGGCAGCCCGACTTCGCGGTGTTCTCCACACTCTGAGGCGACGTGGACACATTCGACCTCAGCGGCGTCACGGGACATGGCTTCCCGTCCTCCCTCGGGCTCCTGGGCGTCACTGGGAATCATGCGCTCATGCTAGGAGACCTCACAGGCCAGCCTTTCGAGAGGTTGGTCCGAAAACCAAGCGCACGTCAGCCGGGCGTGGGCTCTCTCGCCACCGTGTGGACTCCGGCCTTTGGTCTCGCCGCCAATCGGGCCGCCCGAAGCCGAGTAGAGCGGCCGGTTGTGGGAACGATCAGGGCCTCCGAACGGGCATCTCCGCTCGCCTACCCGCAAGGATCGCCGATGCTTCCTCAGGTCCGCCCCCACGTGTCCGCCCCCCTCACAGACCAGTTGGAACACCAATTGGCCCTGGCTTCAGACCTCGAAGCCAGCCATCTCGATGTGGAGCGCGTCGCCGGCATCGCAGTTGTCGCAGCCGCCCACTCCAGTGGCTACGCGGCCATCGGCCATCTCCTCGGACTGCTGGCCGCGCTCCCTGCCCCCACCGAGGCAGGCGAACGCTTCTGGTCCAACCTGTGGAGGTCCTCGGGCACCGCCTACCTGCTACCCGTCAACATCAAGGCTCACGTGCTGCAATCCCTGGCAGGCGAAGGAACCGCCCTGGCCCGACAGATCCTCTCGGCCGTCGATGAGATGACCCCGCCCCAACGCGTCGCAGCCGGGGAGGTGATCGGCCAAGCCCTCGCCGAGTCCGACCATTTGCCCGACCTCAAGACACAGGTCATCGGAGAACTATGGCTCCGAGATCTCGAACTCACCGCCTGGCGCGTCCTGCACGCCGACCGCAGGTCGGACGATCCCGCTGGACGGAAAGCCTTCCTCGAAGCCTGGACGAGCGTCTGAACGTCTACTCCTCCAACGGCACGACAACCGCACAGGGTGTGCGGCGCCCCAGCCGCCACGCGGCGCGCAGCCCCGGCCTCGTATCCGTACTCATCGGGCCCGGTGCTCCTGTCGCTTCCGAGTAACACCCTGGTCGCCGGCGACCAGGACCGTAGTGTCGTGGCCCCCGGCTCAACGGCTACGCGTACGGTGAGGCGAACGAGCCCGGGACAACGCTTGAAGCGACCGAGTTCAGGAACTCTCGGCCGATGTCGCGCCGTCCCCAGATGCACCCCGATCCTGTGCATGACAGGATCTTTCGCCGCCCGCGAGAGGGGGATCCCACTGCCCGGCTGACAGCACCGCCCGCACGGACGACGGCAGCTACCGGACGTGGTGTGCGCGATCCCTCGGGCAGGGCTGCCAGGTCAGGCCAGGTTGATGTTCTCGGCCTGCGGGCCCTTCTGGCCTTGGGTGACGTCGAACGTCACCATCTGGCCCTCCTGGAGCTCACGGAAGCCTGAGGAGTTGATCGCGGAGTAGTGGGCGAAGACATCCGGGCCGCCCCCGTCCTGGGCGATGAAGCCGAAGCCCTTCTCCGCGTTGAACCACTTCACAGTTCCCGTAGCCATGTCTCATGCCTTCCCAGCCGATGTACGCCTACCGCAAAGTGCGGAAGGCAGAGGTGATCGCTCGGGTTCCTGCAGCACAGCACAGCAGAATGCCCACGCCGAAGACGTGGGCGAAGGGGAACTTCCGAACCATGACAGCTGACGCAGACGCTACATGCCCACACGCCCTGTCACCAGAGGCAATGACCACGCGCTGCTTCGGGCCGCAGACGGGTCGGACGCTTCGGCGGCGCGGCGGTATGCGGAGTTGGTGCGCTGGGCTTCTTCGAGTTGGTCTTCGAGGATGACGATGCGGCAGGCGGCCTCGATGGGGGTGCCGTGGTCGACGAGTTCCCGGGCGCGGGCCGCGATGCGCAACTGGTAACGGGAGTAGCGGCGGTGGCCGCCCTTGGAGCGGAGCGGGGTGATCAGGCGGGCTTCGCCGATGGCGCGCAGGAAGCCCTGGGTGGTGCCGAGTATCTCGGCGGCCCGGCCCATGGTGTAGGCGGGGTAGTCGTCGTCGTCGAGACGGCCGAACGAGTCGTCTGCTGTCACTTGCACCTCTCTGTGGAGCGCGTGGAGGGGCCCTGGTGCCAATGGCACCAGGGCCCCGAAGGAACTGCTATACCATCTGCCGGCCCTAGTGCTGCGCCGGCCTTCTGTGTCCGCAGACCCGACGGGAACTTCGCTGTCGGGGGTGCGGGGATCGCGGTTGCTTGACCGGAGACCACCTCACTATCGATGTCCTGCGGTACCCGGGCTCAAGATTTCGACCCGGGCGATCCTGATGGCGCCTGGCTCCTCCGTTTCTTCCCTCTGGGATCAATCACTTTCCTACTGCTGGTACTGCTGGTGCTGCTTTCCTGCGTACTGCTGGTGATGCGAACTGCTCCGTGGCCTGTGACAGCGCCACTCTTCGGCAGCCAGCCCCGTCGCCCGTCCTGCGTCTGCTCTGGCTTGGAACCCCACTGCCGAACTTCCCGGTGCGCGCGTCCGCAGCCGACGCCTTCACCGAGGTGCTGCTCACTGACTTCACTGCTGGGTACTGCTCACGGCGGCCCCTGATCACTGCGGGCCACCCGGTCCGGTCGTCAGTCCCGTCGCCGTCCTGCAACCGCTCTGGCTTCGGAACTCCACCACCGCACCGTCCTGCGCACTGCAACTGCGGGTACTGCTGCCCGGCAGTTCGTCTCTGCCGGGCCTTGCTGATCTCGGCTACGAGAGAAACCATAACCACACCACCACCCAATGTCTACTCTGGCCGACATAGGTTTTTGCGTGTTCGCCGGTGAGGTAATCGGGCCCTGCCGGGTTAAGGGGGTGCTGGGCGGGGCAGGAGGGATGGTTAGGCAGGACCGGACATTGACGAGCCAGAGGCCAGGGTGGACCTGATGGACACGACGTGCGTCGACGCCACGACCATCCGCTCCGCGACCGCCGTCGCCGACGCGCGCGAGACCACCCGGGCCTTCCTCGAAGCCCTCCGGCAACCGGCCGTCGACTCAGAAGCGGCCGGCATCGACCCACCGGACGCACTGATCGCCGCCACCGCCCTGGCCAACGGGTGGACGGTCGCCACAAGCAACATCAAACACATGGCCCGAACCGGGGCTCTGGTCGTCAATCCGTGGGAGCAGCAACTGTAGTTGAGGGGCCCCTCACATACGTGTGGTGCGAGACCGGAGGTCCTGCCGCCTACTCGGGCGGCAGGACCTCCGACCTGCTTTTTCTCTGTGCCCTCGGCAGGATTCGAACCTGCGACACCTGCTTTGGGAGCGAGGTTGGGGAGCCGTTGGCACGACCTGCGGGTTTCCTGCTTTTGGCTGTATCCGTTGGCCGTACCCGTGCGTACCAAGGCTCCCCGTGAGTCTTCGCCCGTTCTGGCGCACGAATGGCACGCCCCGAGATCCTGCACGGGGCCCTCTCGATGCGAACTACGGGCGGGGTGATCGCTGTGGCCTGCCCGATGCGCTGAAGTGGAGCTTCCCGAGTAGGGTCGGAAGCACTACGTGCTCATCAGCCGCCTTCCGCTGCCGGCCTCTCCGTCGCCCCCATGTGCGTCCGCTGCTGGTTGTGGTGTGACATTCCAAGTGCGGCTCGGGCACTGAATTCCCATGAAGTGCGGAGTTCCGGACAAGTGCTAGAGAGGCAATCATGGCCTTTGCCACTGCCAAGGACGGCACACAGATCCACTTCAAGGACTGGGGGTCGGGCCCACCGGTGGTCTTTTCCCACGGCTGGCCACTGATCGCGGACGCGTGGGATCCGCAGCTGAAGCTGATGGCGGACAACGGCTTCCGGGTTGTGGCCCACGACCGGCGCGGGGGTGGACGCTCGGGCCAGCCCTGGGAGGGGAACGACCTCGACACGTACGCTGAAGATCTGGCCTCGGTCATCGAGGCCCTCGACCTTCGTAACGTCATCCTGGTCGGTCACTCGACCGGTGGGGGAGAGGTCACACGCTACATCGGCCGACACGGCTCGAGTCGCGTCACCAAGGCGGTTCTACTCGGCGCGATCCCCCCGTTGATGCTCAAGACGGAAGCGAACCCGGAGGGGCTGCCGATCGACGTCTTCGACGAGCTCCGAAAAGGCGTGCTGACGGACCGTTCCCAGTTCTACAAGGACCTCAGTACTCCCTTCTACGGCGCCAACCGCGAAGGATCGACCGTCTCGCAGGGGATCCGCGACGAGTTCTGGCTCTGGAGCATGACGGTGGGCATCAAGGGTGCCCACGACTGCATCAAGGCGTTCTCCGAGACCGACCTCACTGAGGACCTCAGAAAGTTCGACATCCCCACGCTGATCATTCACGGCGACGACGACCAGATCGTTCCCATCGTGGCATCCGCGAATAAATCGTCGAAGCTCGTCAAGGACGTGACCTTCAAGGTCTACCCGGGTGCTCCGCACGGCCTGTCGATGGTTCCCGAGTTCGCGGAACGGTTCAACGCCGACCTCCTCGAATTCGCACGCGGCTGACCGGCCACGCCTCGTCGCTCACTGGTCCTCTCGCGTTCTGGTCTGCGGATGCCCGTCCGCAAGCCTCGACCGTCAGGCGCAGCCGGTGGATCAGCTCGTGTGTGCCGGCCGTGGGACTTCGCCGCGCACCACGGCGTGAGACCGCGTCAATGTGGTGCCGGTCCAGTCACGGGGCCGACTCGTCCGCCGGTACCCGCCCCGCTCCCTGCCCACCACGCTCCTCAGCTTCCACACCGAAGAGCAGGGGAAGGGCGCCGAAGACCGAGAAGAGGGTGACGCGGGCCTGATCAACTTCGTTCGCTTTTGGTCCCCGAGCACGGCAGGGTGCCAGCCGCGATCATGCGATCGGCACCCTGTCCAGCGTCGAGGTGGCGGGATGTGAACTCACGACCTCTTCGTCCCGAACTCTCGGCTGAGCAGTCATTCAGGACTGGTGGGCTGGTCAGTCAGCCATCGACGGCTTCTGACAGTCGACTACGGTTGCGGTGGTCGCTGTACTCCGTCCTGAGTTGGTCCTTTCTTCTGTGCCCCCGGCAGGATTCGAACCTGCGACACCCGCTTTAGGAGTTCGATCAGGGCCCGATGTGATTGCGGCCCCCTATGCGCACGGGCACCGCATATGGTTGCCGGTCGCCACCGCTGTCCGTGGTCGTTGATGTCAATGTTGGATGTCAGCGGAACAGCTCCGGCACCGGGCAGACTTGCAACAGCTCGCCCGGCCGGTCGGCCCAGCGCCACCGGACATGCCGACCGGCATGCATCCACAGCAATCGACAGGTCGGCGAAAGCGCGCTTGCGGCAGTCTGCTTGGATGCCGGAGATGACGACGAGTTCTCCTGTTCCTCGCGCAGACGACGCCGATTCCGACCGCCTGAGGGCCCTGCTGGAACGGGCTGCCACGGGCCCGGACAGTCAGGCCTGGAGCGACCTCTGGACGGAGCTCTACCACAACGGCTCTCTGGATGTCGCCGATCCGCTGGTGCTGCACACGCTGGCCGACCTGGCGGAGGTCAACAAAGCCGACATGGCAGCTTCGGCCCTCCACCTGGCCGGCGCCCTTCTCGTCCAGGCCGACCAGCGGTACGAGACCCGGAACCTGCGGCACCAGTACGCGTCGGAAGTCGCACGTCTATTGGGCGCCGCAAACCGGTGGCGGCAGGTCACCGCCGACCGGAACGACTACTGCCACCTGCTTGAGGCCGTCCTGAACCTGGAGGGCGACATCCACTGGGCTGAGGGCTTGGTCTGGGGCGTCGTCAGCGAGGAATACGAACTCGAGTGCCCCGATCCCGATGGGTGCGCGTCGCTGTGGGGGATCATCGGAGAGCGGGGCTTCTTCAGCGCGGCGGAAGACTACGCCCTCTCCGACGACATCGAAACCTTCCCTCTCCATCCAGCCGACCCCCGCGCCCTGGAAGGTCTCGGCCGCCGCCTCTACGATCTTGCCCTGGCCGACGGTCATGAGGAAGTCGCGCGCGCCCTGACTTATGCCTTCGGTGAGGCGACCTGCCCGGAGTGCGAGCAGCGCCTCTCCGTCGTCGGGCAGGTCATCGCCAGCTGAAAATCGCGTCGGGGTGGCGGGGTTTGAACCCACGACCTCTTCGTCCCGAAGCAACTCGGCTGGGCGCTCGACCTCGGGCCCGAGTACCCCTCACCTGGTGTGATGATCCGCAGGTGTGCGTGCTTGCCCACGGTTGTGCGTCGGCGTTGTCACGCAGTCAGACACTCGGCGGGACAGAAAACGGCCTGAGCGCCCGTCAGCAGGTGCCCGCCGCAGCCCGCGTACATCCACGACGCCGGGAACGTCGGCCCGATTACGGCGGGCCGGGACCTTTCCTGCACTCCGGGCGGCGCTGTCACCACTCGTCGTGGCCGCCGATCACCAGGAAGCTGCCCACGACGCCATCGTCACCGAACACGCCCTCGTGGACGGTACGGGTCACAACGCCATTGGTGGCGCCGTGGGGACCCACGGTGGCGACCGGAGCGCCGTTGTCACAGGTAAAGCCGCGGAAGACCGCGATGGTCTTCCGGCTGTCATTGAAAACATTGAAGCTGCTGGAGCCCAGTCCGCTGGCCGCAGTGACGCAGCCCTCAGTGGAGGCGGAGTACACACGTTCGTTGAAGTAGATCCTCCCCTCTTTTTTCTCATGGCCGTAGTTGCGTCCGCCGCCCTCGCGGTCGCGGCCCTCGTCCTTCTCTCCGTTTGCGCTGCCGCCGCTAGCGGGAGCCGCGGCAGGGGCGACTCGTTGTTCAGGCTGGGCCGCCCGTTGGGCAGCTGCGGCCGGCTGGTGGACGGACGGGGACGCCGGGGCGGATGCGGAGGTCGCGGCGTAGGTGATACCGGTGGCTGCAAGGGCCGCCGCGCCTACGCCGACAGCGGCCACAGCAAAGGTGCGCGTGGGCATGTCACTTCTCTCTGTCTCACGGACGTCGGCCGGGCGACCGACTTGCGATGAACGTAACGAAAGCCCTCGCAACTGTCATTTCGGACATGTTCAAGGTGTGACGCCATGAGTCCAGCCAGGGGAAAATGCAGCACTCACCGCATACGATGAAACATCTGCGCCTCGCAAGGTGCACAGCGTCACGTCATCCGGGGCAGCTGAGTGCGGGTCGGGAACCACTCCGGCGTCGTGCTGGGGGTTGGCGCAGGCCATCGGGCGCTCTTTTGCGGGGTGGCCGTCCTTGATGGCTCCTCCCGGGTTCGTTCTGCCCTTGGGTATCAGGACGGCGGTACCGGCTCACGGACACCAGCCGACGACAACTGTCGCCCGCGCTGGTCAAGGACGATGCCAAGCGCCCCGGACCATGATCGGCCCGGGGCGCTTCGCTGGTGCCCCCGGCAGGATTCGAACCTGCGACACCCGCTTTAGGAGTTTTCCCTGAGCTAGGCTGTGACCTGCGGAAACGTCAGTCATAGGGTGTCTGGCTTGGGAAAACACTCCTCCGTGGTTCTCGCGTGTTCACGGGGTTTCCCGGCCTCATGTGTGCTGAATCCGTTCCGTGGCCTCCGAGCGCCCTGACGCGATTAACTTTGCTCCATGTGCGGGGCCAGTGCCCGCGCGGCGTGTGTGGGCGGCTCCCCCCACGGCCCCGGCAGCGTTTTTCCGGTCTGCAAACATCACCAGTCGAGGTCTTTGTACCCCTCCTCCGGCATACCCACCTCCGAGAAGATGTTCAACGCCTGCTGCCTCATGAGTTCAGCGGCAGCGCCGTCGGTCTTCCGGAGGGCGCGGGCGAGTGCCACGAGGGTGCGGGCTTCGCCGAGTCGGTGGCCGGTCTCACGGTGTGTGGTCAGTGCCTCATGGCCGAGGGTGACGGCTGTGGCGTACTCCGATTCGGACTCCGCGGTGCCGCACAGGACGGTCAGGGCCTGCCCTACCACCACTCGGAAGCCGTACGCACGGGCCAGGCGGAGCGCCTCCTCGGCACTGTGGCGGGCCTCGTGGTGCCGGCCCAGCCGGCGGTGCGTGAGGGAAAGCCCCAGGATGCTGTCCGCCTCGGCCCGTTTCAATCTCGCTTTTCGGGCCAGGGCGAGGGCTTGTGTGTCGGCCTCAAGGGATCGGTCGAAGTGGGCCAGGCTTCGGTGGGCAGCTGCGACCGTGTTGAGGATGCCGGACTGAATCCAGGGACGTCCCGGGGCCTTGACCATGGCGAAGGCACGCTCGGCTTGCGCCAGCGCCTCGTCGTGGCGGCCGAGCTCGATATTGATCTTCGCGACGGCGTCGAACATCATCGCGCGGCCGTTGCGGTATCCGCCCGTCCCGTCAGCGGCCACCTTGGGACCTAGGAGGTCAAGGCCGTCGGCGAGACGGCCGAGTTCCCAGTAGACCCAGCCCAGAAACTGCAGCGCCAGGCTGTCGTCCCACCAGCCGATCTCCACATTGCGCCTGATGACCAGTTCGAGGTGGTCCGCGGCCTCCCGCAGTCGGCCCAGATCCCGGGAGACCATACCGAGTCCGAGCAGCCCGAACGCCTCAAAGGAACGGTTCCTGGTTTCACGGGTGAGCCGCAGGCCGGCGGTGAGGCGCTCGTATGCACTGTCGAGGCGCGCCATGCTCCATTCCATGATGCCCCCGACACCGAGAGCCGCGGCCTCCCCTGTCGGCCAGTCGAGCTCCCGGCTTATGTCCAGTACGCGTGTGTTGTGATCCGTCGCCTCCCTGGCATGGCCCCAATCCCACTGGGTCACGGCGAGGCTGGTGTGCATGGCTGCCTGGCCGAACAGGTCGCCTTCGGCCACGGCCGCGTCCAGCGACGTCTGCGCGGTAGTCCACCACGTCGCCCGCGGCAGATGAAGCCAGAAGTAGCCGAACAGCGCGGAGGTCAGATGCCAGGCGACGGGGCGGGGACCGTGGCGGCCCGCGTGGCTGACGGCGGCGAGCAGGTTCGCTTGCTCCGCCTCCAGCCATTGTTTGGCTTCGGCAGCGGACGGCATGCCCGGTTGGTCACCGGGGACGAGGCCGCTGGGCAGCTCCGGGAAGAACCAGGTCCCCGCGGCGGCGCGAGTGGCGTGTGTGTACCAGAGCAGGACACGTTCCAACGCGGCGTCACGGTCCTCCGCGCTCTCCTCCACCTGCGCACACTCCCGCGCGTACTCGCGAAGGAGATCGTGGAACCGATAACGGCCCACCGTCACCGGCTCGATCAGGTGGGCGGCGGCCAACGCACCGAGCAGACGCCGGGCCTGCGACGGCGGCGCGCCCAGGAGGGCCGCCGCGACCTTGGCGGTGAACTCCGGTCCGGGGAACAGGCCGAGCAACCGGAACAGCCGGCGCGCCGCAGGCACCAGCACCCCGTACGACACGGAAAAGGCCGCCCGCAAGGGGGAGTTCTCATCGCCGTCCGGCTCCAGCGCCTGCAGCCGGTTGCCCTCGGACATCTCGGTTACCAGGTCGGCCGGGTGCAGACCCGGGTCGCCCGCCAGCCTGGCGGCGGCCACGCGCAGCGCCAGCGGAAGGCCGCCGCACAGCCGGATCAGTCCGTCGACCGCGAGCGGGTCGACGGAGAGCCGCTCCTCGCCGAGTGTCCGGCTCAGCAGCGCGCGGGCCTCGGTCGGTAGGAGGAGGCTCAGCGGCAGGGCATGTGCCCCGTCGCGTACCACGAGATCAGCGAGGCGGTTGCGACTGGTGACGACGACACAGCAGGACGGGCTGCCCGGGAGCAGCGGACGGACCTGCTCCGCGGAAGCCGCGTTGTCCAGCAGGACGAGGAGGCGCCGGTCTGCCAGCAGGGTCCGGTACACGCGGCCCTGGGCCTCCTCGTGCGAGGGAATCTCCGACGCCGGCAACCCCAGGCTCCGCAGCAGCAGCTCAAGTGCTTCGTTGGGCTTGAGATGCGGCCGGTCATGGTCGAATCCGTGCAGGTTCACATACAACTGACCGTCCGGGAAGCGGTCACGCACCTGGTGCGCCCAGTGCACCGCCAGAGCGGTTTTGCCGATGCCCGCGGCGCCGCCGATGGCCGAGATGACCACGGTCTTTGTCGGTCCCTGCCCCCCCTCGGGAGGAAGCAGCGCGTGCAGTCTGGCGAGTTCACCGGTGCGGCCGGCGAACCCCGCGGCGTCGTGGGGAAGTTCGGCCGGCACCGACGGCGCGCCGGCACGGTCCGGCTGCTCCTCCCGCGTCGGTGACCCTGGTCGCGTCGACGCGGGAGGAGCAGCCGGACCGAGGAGCCAGGCGTCGTCCTGGCGCAGCACCGCCTTGTGAACCCGGCGGAGCTCCTCACCGGGATCGACTCCGAGTTCGTCACGCAGGCGTAAGCGCATGTCCTGGTAGGCGTTCAGTGCTTCGGTCTGACGTTCGCAGCCGTACAGAGCCCGCATACGCAAGGCCAGCAGCGACTCGTCATACGGATCGGACGCGGACAGCGCGGTCAGGTCGTCCAGGGCATCGCCGAACCGGCCGAGCAGAACCAGGCATTCGAGCCGGGCCAGCCGGAGCGTTCGCCGACGTTCCAGCAGCCGCTCGCGCTCGGCCTGGGCGAACGATCCCGGCAGGTTGGCCAAGGGCTCGCCCTGGAACAGGGCGAGCGCTACGGACAACTGCTCCGTCGCGGCGGCCAGATCGCCGGACGCCCTCGTGCGCAGTGCCTCATCGCCCTGTTCGGCCAGGTCCGACAGATCGAGCCGGACACCGTCGACGACGAAGCGGTACCAGCCCTTGCCGCTACGGATCAGCGACTCCGTATGCCGGGTGCCTTCGGAGTCGAGCGTCCTGCGCAGCGGGTTGACGTGACTGGCCAGCACTTTGTTTCCGGATGCGGGCGGCTCCGATCCCCACACCCCGTCGAGCAGTTGCTCATGGCTCACCACAGCCCCCTGACGGAGCAGCAACGCGGCTAGCACCGCCTGCCGCTTGACAGGCCCCAGATCCAGTGGCTCTCCGCCCCGCCAGGCGCGCAACGGCCCGAGCACCGCGACCCGAAGCCGCTGGGGGGGTTCGCTGTCCATCTCGAAGCCCTCACTTCCGCACATCATCGAAATTTCATCGGAGTTGCAGCGCGTCCCGTCATGGTTGCAGAGATGCGACCGAGAACCACTGAGAAGTCCCGAGACAGGCACCGGCCTTCTCAAGGGGCGTCAGGTCGTGGCCGCAAGAAGGTAAGGGGAGTTCGCGGCTGCTACGAAGCGACTGTCTTCGTCGCCGCCGTTGCCCAATTGACAGGGAGTACGACATGACAAAGGTGGAGTTGGCGGCCGCAGAGTGCGCCCTGGGGACGGCGGCCGGGCTCGTCGACCCGTACGCGGCCCCTCACAGGGCTTCTGCCTCCGTGGACGTGAGCGCGTCGGTGAACGCCTTGACCAACGCGCACAGCGGATCGGGACTCACCGCGGCGAGATCCTCTTCCGAGAGGGCACGTAGAGGCGGGCAGTCCGGAGCGGTTGTCCTGCCAATCTCCCGCAGAGACCTGGGCGTCGTGAGTTCTTGGTCGACCAGCGCGATCGGCGAAGGCGGCGTGGCGTGATCGAGTTGGCCAGCGTGATCAGGGATCTGCGGGACGAGCTGGAGCGGGCGATCATCGCGGCGGAGGGCGAGGCGCTGCGCTTCGAGCTGGGGTCGATCGAGTTGGAGCTCTCGGTAGCCCTGGACCGATCCGGGCAGGCAGGGGCGAAAGTCCGGTTCTGGGTGGTGGAGTCGGGTGTGGACGCGGCGTTGAGCGCCACCTCGACCCAGCGCGTCTCACTGGTTCTGCAGCCGACCCTGGCGGGGGCGAACAGGCCGCCGTTCGTCTCCGGCCGCGCTGACGCGAACGAGCGGTGAACGCACCTGTGGACGCGGCGAGTGAACCGTACGGGCTTGACCGGCGGCGGGTGGTCCAGGTCATCGCGGTGCGTGGCGCGGACGAGGGATGGCGCGGGTCGGGTTACCAGGTGACCTGGAATCTGGTGCTCACGGCCGCGCATGTGGTGTGCACCGCGACGACGGTTCAGGTGCGCTTTCTCACCGCCGGCCGCGGGACACGGGAGGTGTACGGCAAGCCGGTCTGGACGAACCCGGCCTCGGACATCGCTTTGATCCGCCTCGCGGACGACTCGATCGCCGGCGGACCGGCCGCCGCCGAGGTCCCGCGGGTGCGGTTCGCCCGTATCGAGCAGCCGATGGACTGCGAAGCGCTGGGATTCCCACGGTTCAGGCTGCGTGTGGATGCCGCGTCGCCGGACCGCGGCGCGAATGCGACCTACCGGGATTCTCACCACGCGCGCGGTGACACCACCCCGTTGTCGAACCATCGCGAGGGCACTCTGGAGATCACCCTGAAGTCCTCACCGGAGTACGACCCGGAGCGGGGCCGTTCTCCCTGGGAGGGCATGTCGGGGGCGCCGCTGTGGAGCGACGGGTACGTGATCGGGGTCATCACCCGGCATCATCGCTCCGACGGGCTCGGCACGCTCGCGGCAAGCCCGGTGGACGGCTGGTACGAACACCTGGCCCCGGACGAGATCAACGAACTGAGCTCGCTGATCGGCCTGCCGACGCATCGAGACCAGCTCGAGCGGGTTCCTCGCTCATCGCTGCTCTCCGACGGCGCCCCTGAGTTGCGGGAGTCGGCCGGGCGACTCGCCTCCCGCGTGGCCGCACAGTGGCGGAAGGAGGAGCGGCGGCGGAATGTGCACGACCCGTTCCCGCTCCCCGTGCGCTTCCGGAACACCGGCACGCGCCTGGTGGATCACTGGGCCAAGATCCGCGATGCCTCACCCGGGGCGGATCCGGGGCCGCTCGCCCTGGACGGCAGTCTCGACCAGATCGTGACGGTGTACCGGTCCATCCCGTCCCGTCGGCTGGTGGTGCTCGGCGCGGCCGGGTCGGGCAAGACGATCCTGACCCTGCGCTTCGTCCTCGACTGGCTGGGCGACCGTACGCCCGCCGACCCCGTACCGGTGATCTTCAGCCTGGGATCGTGGGACCCGACCGCCGTCTCGCTGCGCGACTGGATGTGCCACCAGCTGGTGCGCGACTACGGCCTCGCCGCCCCGGCCGCGCACGGAGGGAATCTCGCCGCTGCCCTGGTCGACACGGGCTGGATCCTGCCTGTTCTGGACGGATTCGACGAGATCGCGAGCGGCCTGCGGGGCGCAGCGCTCAAAGAGCTCGACCGCACCACCACCCCGCTGCTCCTCACCAGCCGCCCCGAGGAGTACGCCGAGGCCGTGCAGAAGCAGCGCCCGCTCCCCAAGGCCGCCATCGTCGAGCTTGACGACCTCACCTTGAAGGACATCGCCGTCTATCTGCCCCTCACCAGCAGTCCGGGCGCGGACGGCGGCCTGCACGGCACCGTGTGGGAACCCGTCCTGGACGAGCTGCACAGACAGCGGCGCGGCCCCGGCGCGGAGAACGTCGCCACGGCGCTCACCACCCCGCTGATGGTCGCCATGGCCCGCACCATCTACAGCGACGCCTCCGGGCGCGACCCAGAGGAGCTCCTGAACACCTCCAGGTTCGCCACCCCCGAAGCCCTGCAGAAGCATCTCCTGGCCGCGTTCACCCCCGTCGCCTACGAGCCCGCGCCGGCCGACAGCGGCACCGGCCGTCGCCGCCGGCGACGCTGGGACCCCGGCCGCGCCCAGCACTGGCTCGGCTACCTTGCTGCACACCTGGACCAACTCGGCAGATCCCAAGCGGGTGTTCCGGCACGTGACCTCGCCTGGTGGCAACTGGGCACTATGATGCGCCGATCCTCGCGCATGCTCGTGATCGGGTTCCTGGCCGCACTGGCCCTCGGGGTGACGACCGCGGTGGGAAACGTGCCCGCGGACCTGGTCGCGACATCGCACGGGCTCGAGTTCGCACTTGTGCGAGGGCTCGTGGTCGGGCTCCTGCACGGGCTCGTGAACGGACTGTTATTCGGGTTCGTGTACGGGTCCGCCTCCCGGGGTGCGGCAGAACCGGCGCGCGTACGCGTACAGCTCTTCGGCAGAACCAGGGGGATGCGGTCGAGGTTCCTCCCCAGATTCAGGCTCGGGTTCACGTACGGCGTCCTGGCCGCGCTCGTGATCCTGTTCCTGGACAGGGTCGTGGTCGCGTCGATGGGGCTCGCGGACGGGCTCGACGGCGGACTCGCGGGGGCCCTCGTGTTCGTGCCCGGGATCGGGCTCGGGGTCGGTCTGGTACTCGGACTCATGGCCTGGCTGGAAGTTCCCCTCGACATCAGATCCGGCGTCAGTTCCTCCGAGGTGCTGAGTCAGGACCGCAGGAACGTGGCCTTATATCTGCTGGTGTGGGCGGTCGTGTTCGGGGTGGGGGCCGGTTTCGCCAACGGGCTCACTGGGACAGGGCCGGTGGCCGGTCCTGTTTGGGGGCTCCTGATCGGGCTCGCGTTCGGGATCGAGGCCGCGTTCGGAGGCGGGCTTGCGTACGGGCTCAGTTTTACCGCTTGGGGCCAGTGGGTGGCCCTCGCGCGTATATGGCTGCCGCTCACGGGGAAATTGCCCTGGCGGCTGATCGCTTTCCTGGATGACGCGTGCGAGCGGGATGTGCTGCGCCAGACGGGCGCGGTCTACCAATTCCGTCACGCTCAACTCCAGGATCACCTGACCCAGGTCTTCCTTGCGGGCCGTGACCAGCGCCCTGCCGATTCTGAACCCGTCACATGAGGCGATCAGCAGGGGTCTTTTGAAAACAACAATACTGTGCGGATGCATACATCCTCCGAGAGACCAAAAAACCCTGACAGGGGCAAGAATGAGAACTGGCAAGAAATTCCAGAACCTGCCTGAGCGGCGCGGATTGGCCCGTACCGTCCTGGGCGGTCAATCGGCGCGCAACTCCTTCCAAATGGCGACGGCTCTGGCGGTTGCGGGTGGAATCGTGGGAATTCCAGGATCCGGACCCGCTGCTGCGGACCCGGTGTCGCTCACACTCCGGTACACGTGCTCAACTCGGCTGATCGAGAATCTGCCTGTCACGGTGCGAATCGAATCCGATTTCCCGAGGTCGGTCGCGGTCGGCAGACCCACCCCGGAATTCGTCGTCAACGCGGCGGTGCCGGTGAATGCGGACGCCACAAAGATGCTGGGCAAGATCGGTGTGAAGGCCGTCGAGGGCACGGTGGACGCGAAGGCGAGCGTGGCCGCTCCGGAGGGAGACGTCGACGTGGACTTCCCGGGCATGGTGAAGGCCGACGTCCCGACGTCCGGCTCGTTCCACGTCAAGGCGACCGGCTCGGCGCCGGCGCTCACCTTCAGACAACCGGGGAGCGCGAAGATCACCGTTGGAGACCTCGTGGCGCACCTGACCCCGAAGGACGCGAGCGGCGACGTGACGTTCCCGGGCAAGATCGACGCACGATGCGCGATGGACGCGGGCCAGAAGAACATCCTGGCGTCGTTCCGGATCACTGGGGCCGACACGACGACTGGCCCGTCCACTTCCGGTTCCGGGACGATGGGCACGACCGACAGAGCCGCTTCCGGTACATCGGAAACCGATGAGACGGCGTCAGGTGCCACCGCGACCGAGCAGAAGGGCGTGCTCCCCCAGACGGGGGCAGACGTCACCCCGTGGCTTCTCGTCGGCGCCGGCCTGCTACTGGCCGCCGGCACAGGCGCGATCTTCGCCGTACGCCGAACCCGTACGGCTGACGGCGCCAGCGACACCACCGAGAGCTCGGCAGTCTGATTCAAGCGCCGCACGGCGCCGGATTCAGGCGGCGGGCGCCCTTGGGGCAGCAGGCGTTCCGCCTGCTGCCCCCGGCACGGCTCGCAAGCGCGAGCAGAGCGCTACTCCTCCCACCGGACCGGACCGAGCCCCCGGACGCCTACACACGCCTGCTGCGCGAAGCGGATCTGGCGATAGCCGAAACCACAGCCCGGCTCGTTCCGCGCGCCCGCGCCACCTCCGAGAACACCACCCCGAAGCGGAATCCGAGCCCGGCGACGCGGAGAAGTCCGTGCCGGATGATGCTGATCCGTTGGGGGATATTCGGGAGATCAACTCCCCGTCCGCTCACGTACCGCTCACGCAAACGGCCCCGGACAAGAAGTCCGAGGCCTAACAGAGCGCCTCTCTGGGGAGAAACCCCAGGTCAGCGGCGTATTGCGTTGTGCCCCCGGCAGGATTCGAACCTGCGACACCCGCTTTAGGAGTTTTCCCTGGGTGAGGCTGTGACCTGCGGAGACGTGGGCCGCAGGGTGTCTGACCAGGGGAAGGACTCCTCAGCGGTTCTCACGTGTTCACGGTGCTTCCCGTCCTCATGTGTGCTGAATACGTGCCGGTGGACGCTGTCCGGCGAAGGCCATGGGTTGCTTGGGGGCCCGGCGAGCGGTCGGAGTGAGGTGCGGGCGTCCCGTCAGACCTTCTCGACTCGCACGGAGTGGCCCGCGAGGAGTTGGTTCATGTCGTCGGTGTCGGAGGTGAAGACGGTTGCCTGGGCCCCCTGTGCGGCTTCCCGCCCGGCCACAGCCGCCAGAACGGCGTCGATGGCGTACTTGTGCCCGTGCAGGCCGGCTGTCTTCAGCATGTCGCGCGCCATGGCGATCACCTGGTCGTCCGTGTGTACGACGCGGATCCGGGACAGCGTCCAGTTCCACAGCGCCTGCCTCGACGCTTCGCGCGGGTCCCATGCCTCCAAGGTGGTGAGGGCCGAGGTGACGATCGGGATGTCGAGCCGAGGGGCCGTCTTGAGCAGCGCAGCCATCTCCCGATCGCCCTGGACCGTCTTGGAGAGAGCCTCGGAGTCGAACACGAAGACGCGCTGCCGTGACCGGGGCAACTTCGCTCGGACGGTGCGGCTCACGCGGCCTCGCCCGAAGCCGACCGCTGTTCGTCATGCCAGCCGTCGATGGCGGCGATGCGATCCAGCGCTGCCTGCTGCTCGTCGTCCGTCACGGCGCCGTGCTCTTCCTCGAGACGGTCGGCCAACTCGCGCAGTCGGTCCATCGCGTCCTGATGAGCGGCGGCGGCCGCGATGTAGCCGGACACTCCGCGTGCGTCGACGCGCTCCTTGATCGATTCCACCAGTTCTTCCGGCACGGTGATGGTGATCTTCCGAGTTGCCATACTTCAAGTATGCCAGGTTCTGGGTGGCGTGGCTTGACTCCTCGAAGAAGCCGGCTCCGAAGAGCAGGGGTGCACGGGATGCCGCCCTCCACCCGGGCGAGGACTCCGGCTTGGCCGACCACGTCCCGATCGGGCGCAGATGCGGCACGACCCGCGACAGGTCGTGAGGCACGGCGTGAACATCCACAGCGGCCGCGTACTCGCCCACGCCCTGGCCGTCGACCGCGACGGGGCAGGAACGCCCGTCGATACTCAGCTGACAACGGTTTGGCGTCGTCACCGGCGGAGTCTGCGCCCATGGTCGGACGACCGCCGGAGGGCTCTTCCTGGCCGACGCGGCCCCGTATGTCGGTGGCTTCGTCTATCTTCCCGTCATGACGCTGAACGAAATCACTCGATCTGCGATCCTGCAGGCTGTTGCGGAGTACGACCGACTCGGTCGGGATGCGTTCCTGGAGAGATACGGATTCGGACCGTCGCGTAGCTACCTGCTCGAGATCGATGGCAAGGAGTACGACTCAAAGGCCATCGTGGGGGCGGCGCACGGCTATCTGCCCGGACGGGATCCTCTGGGACGCGACGAGTTCTCCGGCGGCAAGGACCACGCTGCCAAGCTGTTGAGCGACCTCGGATTTGAAGTCGTGGTCCGTACGGCGGGTTGATCCCTGACGGCACCCGACATCGAAGGTTGCCGAATCTGCGGCCTCAGCACGAGGAAACGGTGCAAGTGGCTCTCCGGAGGGCAGGAGGGCCACTGCGACGTGGGCTGATCAGTGCTGGTCCGGTGCGACCGGAGCGCGTTGAGCCGCGAGTTGTGCCGTCCGCGGCAGATGTTCTCGGTCATTGCGGCGAATGAGCCCGGTGCCCGAGGCCGTGCGCCTCCCGTACCGGCTCGCCCCTGGGCAGCGGGTCGTTCCGCTGACGGTGTTCCGTAAGACGCGGATGCGTGAGGCGGCGGAAGTCGAGCGTGCGCACCAGGCCCAGAAGGTCTGCGGGGCCGAGCACGGCCGGGCCGAGCACACCTACGATCGGCGCGAGGAGAGTTGATGATTCACAGCACGTGGAGGACGCGCCGGGCCCGGCAGCTTGCGGGTGAGACGGTGGAGTACGACCAGGAGTACGTCGACGCGCGGCTGGCCGGCGACCTCGGGCAGGCGGTCTACGACCGTCGGATCGAGCTCGGCCTGTCCCAGGCCGAGCTGGCCGAGCGGGCCGGGATGACGCAGTCTCAGGTGTCCCGGATGGAGGGCGGCGACACCGTGCCGGCGTTTCCGCTGCTGCGACGCCTGGCCAAGGCCCTGGACGGCACCCTGAACCTGGCCATCGACGCGGGCGACTCCCGGGTCACCTTCACCCCGCACGCCGCCTGAAACCGAGCCGTCGAAGGCCCCGGACCATGATCGGTCCGGGGTCTTTCGGCTGGTGCCCCGGCAGGATTCGAACCTGCGACACCCCTTCAAAAGTTCGAACCGTACCTGCCTTCGGCGCCATTATTGGTTGGTCCGAAGGCCATCCATTCGACATTAGGAGTGGCTGCTCGGCATCGTTGATGTCAGTCGTAGATGTCAGAACTCGCGCGAGATCCACCGGTCGCCGAGGGGCTCAAGGGGTACGACCGCACTGCTTGCTCCACGTTTACAACAGGCCGTTTCGGCGGAGCTCCTCCTGACGCCGACGGTCCGCATCAGCGCCACTTTTGCCACGAGCTGCTCGTGCTCGCTTTCGCATCTTGCGAGGGGTGCGTTCCTGGGCATCAAGTACCCGGTCGTACTTGTTCTTACCATCCACGCTTGACGGATCAACTGGGTCTCCGCCGTGCAGGTTGTAAGCAACGAACCACTGGCTCACAGTCGCCCCCTTGCCCTTGACGCCACCGGTCTCGGCATAGCGTCGGCCCCCTGAAGTCGGTGAAGGGCACTCTACTCAGCGTGGCTGGCGTGCGCCATGGCCTGCGGCGAAGGATGTCCGAGTCGATAGACGTAGCCAGGGCGCGGCCCGCGTCGACCTCGACGGATACGTCTGGGGTGTGAAGTGGCACTCCTTGTCCCCAGGTGCGAAGGTCCTCCTCAGTCGGAAGCGACCCGCCGTTGGGCGCAAGCCGTTGGGATCGACTTCCATGAGGTTCGCATCGAGACCAACGCGCACCGTCTCACCCTGCTCTTCTCGGACTTGCAGGTCAGTGAGGTGCCGGACGGATACGCGCCCTTTGCCACGGAGTAGCGGGCATCCCTTCCGCTCCGACGAGCTGCCGAGTGGACGTAGTGGCACGCGTGTGGCACGATCCCGGATACGACGAAGGGCCAGCCTGGGAGGAAAGCCCTCCTGAGCTGGCCCTTTTCTCTGTGCCCCCGGCAGGATTCGAACCTGCGACACCCGCTTTAGGAGTTCGATCCCCGCCCGCCTCTGACGCCGTCATCGGCTGGTCCGACGGTCGCTCAGGGGTGCTGCTGTGTGCCGCCGTCCGGCCTCGTTGATGTCAGCGTTGGATGTCACCGAAACAGCTCCGGGACTGGGCAGACCTCCAACGGTTCCTCCGGCCGGTCCGCCCACCTCCACCAGGTGTGCCGATCGGCGCACCGCCACAGAGAGCGGCAGATCCTCCGGCCGTCGTCGTTTCGCCTGGACAGCACGAGACCGCCCGACTTCAGGGGCTGGCTGCACTCGGGACAGGACGGGGCGTCGTCGGCCATACGACGAACCCTAAGCGGGCCTGTCTATCGGTTGATCGGGATCTCGTAGACGATCTCGCAGAGCGCGGCGGGGACCACGATGTCCGCGGTTTCCACGGGCCGCCCCTGGTCGCTGTAGTACGTCCGCCGGATGTGCGTGACGAGTGCGCCCTTCTGGATGCCCAGGAGTGACGCCTCCTCGGCGGTCGCCTGCCGTGGCTCGGGTTGCTCCACGGCGTGGCTGACGGTGATGCCGATCTCGGCCATGCGGTTCACGACGCCTGTCCCGGCGTGCGGCCCGCCTTCGGGGAGGACGACGAGCGTGCCGCCGGTGAGGTCGTACGGCTCCCAGCTCGTCGACAACTGCACCGGCCGGCCGTCGGCAAGGAACTCGTACGCGGTCCGCACGCACAGCTCGCCTTCGGCGAGACCGAGACGTGCCGCGATCTCCACCGGAGCCGGGACCTTGGCGTCGGTCCGGCTCTCCCAGTCCCCCTGTCTGCCCACGGCCTTCATGTCCGCGCGAAACGGGGAGCCGTCGGGCTGCTCGCGCGCCGACGAACGGACCACTCGGACGCGCTTCCGGGGCTCGGCGACGTAGGTGCCGGAACCGGCACGGCCCTCGAGCACACCTTGGGAGATCAGCAACTCCTGTGCCCGGCGTACCACGTTGTCGCCGACGCCGTACTCCTGGCCGATCTGGGCGCGGGAGGGAAGTCGGTCCCCCGACTCCCACTCGTGCTCCGTGATCCGCCGCCGAAGCTCGTCGGCGATGCGGAGATAGGGCGGTTGCTCAGACATGTGGAAAATCTAGTCCACTAGCTCTAATCTAGTTAACTAGCTTCACTCAAAGTGATCGCCGTTCACCGGAGGGCTGCCCTGTGCCTGCTTCCAAGGTGCGCGCGGAGGCCATCGCAGCCCGGTTATCGGCCGTCGGGCTCGCCACGCGCGTGGAGGAGCACGACGACTGCACGGCCATCGAGGCGGAGGTGCCGGAACCACTCTCCGCGGAGTCATGGCGGGAGGTCCTGGAAGCGGTGGCCGATGCCGACCGCTTCGGCCTCCTCGCCACCAGTTCGAACGACCGCACCCTCTGGGCGGTCGTACGCAAACGGTCCCCGCGACGGGCGATGTCGGGGGACCGGGTCATCAGCGATAGGGGCTGAACACCGTGCTCAATCGTATCCGCCGTACCGCCTCGTGCTTCAGAGAGCGGTACCTCTCCAAGGGCCGGCACCGCCGCTCCGAAACGCCTGCGCGGCCGGTGGCCGTGTCCCCGGAAGTCGCTTACGGTGCAGTGCTGTTCCTGCGTCGGCACCGCGAGCACACGGGCGTTCTCGTGGGCGAGGAAACGGCGCTCGTCCGCCCGTACGTACTGGCCAGTGAGGCGCGAGCACGGCACCGCTCGGCGGCCGTGAGCTGCGCTCCCCTCGCCGGTCCTTGGTACGCCTCGGCGGGTGACTGCTGATGCCTTCCCGCCAACAACCCCACGGCACCCAACCCGGTCCCGACTCCTACCGGTCGACCTCCTGCCGCATCGGCACACACCACGCCTGCGCGGAGTCGTCCCCGGTCACTGCACCGGTCGACGTGCCGGTGATCTATGAGGCCTGCGACTGCTCGTGCCACACCACCGTCAAGTGCCCCGTACCGACAGAGGCGGCACGGTGAGGGGGCCGGCACTCAGCGGCGCGGTGCTCTGCCCTGTCGAGATCACCTCGGCCAGCGTGCAGCTCGGCGACGTCATCCAGGTCGGGGGCCGGCAGTGCCGGGTGACCGACCTCTTCCAACTGCCCGGCGGAGCCAAACGGCTCGTTTTCGACTCGGGCGAGTTGCTGACCATCCACACGGGGACCCGGCTCGTCGCCCTGCGGCTCGTGCGAGTGAGAGGCGGTGATCCCGCCCGTGCCCTCGCGACGCGACGCCATCGCCGATGACCTCCGGAACCGGATCGCCACCGGTCGGCTCAAGCCCGGCGAACGCCTGCCTTCTGAAGCGCATCTGGCCGCGCAATACACGGTCAGCACACCGACACTGCGGAACGCCCTCGCCGTACTCCAGACGGAAGGCCTCGTCGAGAAGACCCACGGCAAGGGGAACTTCGTCCGCCGTCCGCTCCACAGGATCACGTACGTCGGCGGGAGGCGAACCCCGAATGCGCACAGCATGGATCTCGCACCCCTGAGCGTCACCGTCCACACCACCAGGGTGCGGGCCCGCGGGCATCTTGCGGCCCTGCTGAAGACGCCGACCGGCAGCCCTCTGACCGAGATCCTCTGTCTCGGCCATGAGGACGAGAGACCGCACAGCCTGGCGCGCATCTACGTCCCTTGCGACCTGGCGCCGGCCGCCGTGCTCCGCGAGCCACTCCCGTACGAGGCGGTGGTGACGCGACTGACGGAACTCCGCCCGCCGCCGGCCGAGGTACGGGAGGAGATCAGCGTTCGCCTCCCGACACCGGAGGAGGCGTCCACCCTCCGGATCAGCTCTGCCCTGGCAGTCCTCGCCGTCACACGCCAGACGGCCGACACCGCTGGACGCGTGGTCGAGGCGGCCCTCCTGGTGCTGCCGGGAGACCGGGCCGACGCGGTGTTCACCACTCACTACGTGATTGATGAGAGGCCGACGAAAACATGACGACGTCGAACGAGCTGCGGCTCCTCCCCTGGACGGGGCCCGACGGCAAGCCGTGCTTTCTCAGCACCGATGACAGGGGCGGCTACATGTCCCGCCTGGCCGACAACATCGAGTCAGTACAACTCGGCACGGCAACCGAACTACTGGACCAGGCGGTTGACATGCTCGCCGCCGACACGGCCCCGGACGACATGTGGCTTTTGGCGAAGAACCTGACCGGAGCCCTGAGGGACACGCTCCGCGTGGCGACCAGCCGGGGCCACCGCCTGGACAGCCGGTCTACTGATCACCGGCTCCGCTGACCAGCGGACCTGAAGAAGCCCACGGCTCTGGCCAATCAGATGCCGTGGGCTTCTGTCGTTGTCGGTCGGCGTTGGGTGACCTTGGACGGCCCGGTGA
Organism: Streptomyces chlorus; assembly: GCF_042655885.1. Taxonomy (NCBI): domain Bacteria; kingdom Bacillati; phylum Actinomycetota; class Actinomycetes; order Kitasatosporales; family Streptomycetaceae; genus Streptomyces; species Streptomyces chlorus. Next base: position 2,305 of record NZ_JBHSOA010000014.1, on the reverse strand, counting down.
CGGCCCAGTTTTGCGTGCCCTGCCAGCCTGAGAGAGGCCACCTCTTCGTCCCGAAGCAACTTGGGCGGGTCCTCTGCCTTGTGCTGGAGCGCTTCCTACCTGCGCTGATGGGCCGCAGACATTCGCGCTCGTCCGCCAGTGTTCTTCGGCGTTATCACTCAGTTAAACACGCCCTCCCTGCCCGTCGGTGCGCTGCTAGGCGGGGTCTCTATCTACTGACTCCGACGCCCAAAAATTCCGCAAACCAAATTCCATTTCAGTTTTCAGTTGGCTCAATCGTGACAAAAGAAACTGTTCCTCATTAGACAGGTAACTGCCGGACTTGATCTGCGCCAACAATTCGTTGATGCTCTCCGATAGGGCACTCACGCAGATATGGGCCGCTTCGTTGAAGCCATCGGCATATGCATCATCGATAGGTCGATATGCGCCTCTTGCCGCGCTGTCTATTAGATCGCGCATGAAATCTTTCCCACTTGGCATGTTGCCCCCTGCTCGTCGTGCTCGATGCCGTGTCGATCAACGCTACCGTCTGACTCGTCGCAGAGCGTCGACTAGCGTTTAGATCAGTCCCGCTGCACCGCCCGCAAGGCCACACTCAAGACGATCTACGCCGTCACTAGCCTGACTGCCGAGCAGGGCACCGCGGCCCAGATCGCCCGGTTCACCCTGCCTCAATAGATCACAAACCGGGCATCACGCGATTGCGTCGAAGCCTTGGGCTCGGTGGACCTCGGCCGGCGGCATCACTGACCGGCGGCCTTCGATGCAGCCCAGTCTGAACCTCAGCCGACGACAGTCAGCCACGACGACGGACCCGGTTGACCGACCAGGCGCGCGTGTGCCTCGCGCACCCCCACCAGCCTCAGCCACGCTGCTGCTGCCGTCGACCGGAGCAAGCCGCGACGGCCATCCCGTAACGACGGTGCCTGAGCCCTCAGCTTGGGGAGCTCGGGTTTTCTGGCGGCAGTCGCTGCGCTGACCTGCGACGAGGCGCGGTTGGAGCCCTGGTCGAACCCGCGGCCAGTCCCCGCTGTTCCCCGTGGTTCCCCGCACGATCTGGCACGGAAGTGGCACGCACGCCCTGATTTAACTGCTGGACATTGTTGAGGTTTGGCGGCGATTTCTGGTGCTTCGACAGCAGGTTGGGGAAGGATGGGCTAGGGGCACCGCGGAGAGCGCATCGCGGGCCGGGGAGATGAGGGACACCGTGAGTTTGAGCGTAGGACCCGACAACACCTTGCCCACGGCGAAAGAGGCTCGTGAAGCCTGGGCAAGAGAGGCGTACATGGTCCTCGCGGACGTGGCGCGCAGCTACCACGCCGTCATCACCTACAAGGAGCTTGCGGAGGAGATCCAGCAGAGGACCGGGATTCGCACCAAGGCTCTCCTGCACAACTGGATCGGCTCCGTCCTTGGCAGGGTGGTTCTGGAAGCGCATCGCCGTGGAGATCCTCCGCTGACCGCTCTGGTCGTTCGCAGTGATGACGGCATGGTGGGCGACGGCTACAAGGAGGTCTTGGAGGTTGCTGGAGAACCGCCGGTAGAAGATGTGCTGGAGCGTGAACAGCACGCTGCCGGCGCCCGACTGGACTGCTACCGCCACTTCGGGGCGACCCTGCCAGCTGGAGGTGGTGTGCCTGCCCTTGCGCCCAGGTACCAGGCTGCCATTGAGCGTCGCCGCCAACGTACCGAGAAGCCCCCGCAAGTCTGTGACAAATGCTTTGTGCAGCTCCCTTCAACGGGTGTCTGCGACTCGTGCGGCTAGCTCGGAGCTTCAGGCGGTGTCCTCACCTCTCGGGAGAACCGCAGCGCTCGCACGGCCGATACCCCACCGCCTGTGCGTCGCCCAGCAGCATCCAGCTGGCGTCATTTAGCTGCCGCCCTTCGCCCACGATGAGCCCGCACTGCTCGTCGCCGTGGAACACTTCGCGGCTGGCTGGAGCGCTTGCGCGCACCAGCACCGCGGGCTCACCAGAGCGGTCGACTCCCTCATCGGCGTAGCACTCCTGCATCCACTGTGCCGCGTCCTCCTGACCGAACCCGTCCGGGTACGGCAGCTCCCTTCCGCGCATCTCTATCCCCAGCCCCTTTGTTGACCTAAGTGCTGGTGTACATCAAGTCCTCCTCTCAGCAGGCCCTTTCAACGAAACCGAGCACAGCCGCCCTGGACGAACTCTTCAGAGTTGGCGCCGACGAGGGGAAGGGATCGACTCCGGGCGAGCGCCACACGGCTCCGGAGGCAATGCCGTTCAGTTAGCGGGTGTTGAGTCGTCCGCTGGTGCTCTGTCGGCGGGTCGTGGGT
>NZ_JBHSOA010000013.1:8305-15458 GCF_042655885.1 Streptomyces chlorus | reverse complement strand
CAACCCCGATGCTGCGCATCAGGGTTGACGCTCCGTCCGCTGCGCTCCCGGAGCGGCGGGACTGCGTCCCGCTACCGGGCTTCCGCTGCGCTCCAGCCCGGGCCGGCGGGTCCGCTGCGCTCTCCCGCCTGATGGTCCTTCCGGCTTCGCCTCCAGGACCGTTGGGGCCCGCTTCGCGGGCCGGGCTGGCTACGAGAGTGAGGGGTTGCTCGGTCGTTTCGGGTTCTGGTGTAGCGTGTACATCAGGTTGATGCAGCATGTACCGTTGGCGGAAACTCTGGACACCCCCCAACCACCCGGTACCCTCCCTCAATTCCGAGAGAAACGATCGCGGATGACAGGTCATCACGAATCTACCGGACCAGACCCCGCGATGAGCAGCGATTGTGTGCACCGGGTGACGGAGTACCAGACGTCGGGCACGAACGCCCGGTTGAGGCTGTTCGCCCTCCTCCAGGCCCAGGGCGTGCCCGCGGCCGAGGCTAACGACCTGGTGGCCGCTCTGGAAGCCAGTGCGGTCGCCGGGGCGCAGAGCGAGGTGGTCGAGCTGGACGGGATAACGCCGGCCTCTCAGAGCGCGCGGTTCGCGGACGGCTGGGACGAAGGCGCTGCGGCGGTGAGCGAGGCCCTGGTGGGCATCGCGGACCGGGACTGGGTGCGGCGTGGCGGCCGGTCGGCCGGGTCTGCTGAGCTGGCCGTACATATCGCGGACGTCAGGCGGCGTGAACGGGCCGCTCTGGTGCGGCTGGAGGCGTTCGTCCGGGAGACCGTGCTGCCGCGTACGCACCCGAACACCACGGCGCGGCGGCGGGTGCTGGAGGCGCTGGGCGAGGTCGGCGGTCTGTGCACGGCACGGACGGTGGAGATGTCCAGTGGTGACGTCATCCTCGACGCGCGCGAGGCCGGGCACTACGACCCGGACGACCTGCCGGGGTTCAAGCGCGGGAAGTCGGACGGGACGCCCGGCGGATGGCATCTCGCGGGCGGGTCGATCTGGAGCGACGCCGGAGCGGCCTGCACGCCGCACGCGGCCGTCTGAAAACTACAGGAATTAGCATCGGGGAGGCAAAGAAATGTCGGCAATTCCGCTCAAGGAACACCAGGTCGACCAGAAGTCAGCGTTCCATAAATGGGTGGGATTCCCTGCAAGATCACCTGTGCCCCCAGAGGGGGCACGTGCCATGGGGGTGTCCGCGACCGGGTCCGGGAAGACGATCACGGCCGCCGCGAGCGCTCTGGAGTGCTTCCCGGACGGGCGGATCCTCGTCATGGTGCCCACCCTGGATCTGATCGTGCAGAGCGCGCAGTCCTGGCGCCGGGTCGGGCACCGCGCGCCCATGGTCGCGGTCTGCTCGGTGGACAAGGACGAGGTCCTGGAGCAGCTTGGAGTGCGTACCACGACCAACCCGATCCAGCTCGCGCTGTGGGCAGGGTCCGGGCCGGTGGTCGTGTTCGCCACGTACGCCTCCCTGGTGGACCGCGAGGACCCGGAGGACCCTTCGGGCCGGCGGACGGTGCGCGGGCCGCTGGAGGCAGCGCTGGCGGGCGGGGAGCGGCTGTACGGCCAGCGGATGGCCCCGTTTGACCTGGCGATTCTGGATGAGGCGCACATGACGGCCGGGGACATGGGCCGGCCCTGGGCGGCAATCCACGACAACGCCCGCATCCCCATCGACTTCCGGCTCTACCTGACCGCCACCCCGCGCATCCTCGCCGCGCCCAGCCCGCAGCGCGGCCGGGACGGACGGGAGCTGGTGATCGCGTCGATGGAGGACGACAGCGCCACCTACGGCACCAGGATTTTCGACCTCGGGCTGGCGGAGGCGGTAGAACGCTCGGTCCTCGCGGGCTTCGAGATCGATGTACTGGAGATCCGTGACCCCGACCCGACCCTGGGGCTGTCGGAGGACGCGCTGCGCGGCCGGCGCCTGGCGCTGCTCCAGGCCGCGCTCCTTGAGCACGCGGCGCAGATGAACCTGCACACCGTCATGACCTTCCACCATAGGGTCGAGGAAGCCCGGGCGTTCGCCGAGCAGATGCCGGCAACCGCCGCCGAGCTGTACGCCGCCCAAGCCTCAGACGCCGCCCTGGCCGATGCGGAGGAACTGCCCGCCTCCTCCATCGGCGCCGAGCTGTACGAGCTCGAGGACGGCCGCCACGTACCCCCGGACCGGGTCTGGGCCGACTGGCTGTGCGGCGACCACCCCATCGCCCGCCGGCGCGAGGTGATCCAGCGGTTCGCCAACGGCAGCAACGCCGAGAACCGGCGCGTACACCGGGCGTTCCTCGCCTCGGTACGGGCCCTGGGCGTCGGTGTCGACATCACCGGCCTGCGCGGTGTGGAAGCGGTGTGCATCGTCGGCTCACGCAGCTCACAGGTCGACATCGTCCAGAACATCGGGCGGGCGCTGCGCCCGAATCCGGACGGCACAGTGAAGACGGCGCGGATCATCATCCCGATCTTCCTGCAGCCTGGGGAGGACCCGAAGGACATGGTCGCCTCGGCCAGCTACCAGCCTCTGGTCGACATCCTCCAGGCGCTGCGCTCGCACTCGGAGCGCATGGTCGACCAGCTCGCTTCCCGCGCCCTGACCCGCGGCACCGAGCGCCGACGCCTCCACGTCCGCCCCGCCCCCGCAGCGGGAACCGACGGCGGTGACGGTGAGGAGACGAGCGAGGCGCAGCAGGAGGTCGACCGGGTCACCTCTATCGTGATCAACTTCGCCTCCCCCCGCGACGCCGCCGACATCGCAGCCCTGACCCGCTGCCGCGTCATCCGCCCCCAGTCCCTGGTCTGGCTCGAGGGCTACCAGGCCCTGCTCCGCTGGCGAGCGGAGAACGAAATCACCGGCCTGTACGCCGTCCCCTACGACGTTGAGGTCGAGGCCGGCGTGACGAAGGACTTCCCCCTGGGGCGGTGGGTGCACCAGCAGCGCAAGGCGCTGCGCGCCGGAGAAATCGACCCTCACCGCAAGGAGCTCCTCGACGAGGTCGGGATGGTCTGGGAGCCCGGCGAGGAGGCGTGGGAGAGCAAACTCGCCGCGCTGCGCTCCTACCGGCGGGCCACCGGGCACCTCGCGCCCCGGCAGGACGCCGTCTGGGATGACCCGGCTGGCGGGGGCCCTGTGCCGATCGGGCAGCACATGGCCAACCTCCGCCGCAAGGGCGGCCTCGGCAAGGACCCGGAGCGGGCCGCCATGCGCGCGCAGCAGCTGGCCGCGATCGATCCGGACTGGAACTGCCCCTGGCCGCTGGACTGGCAGCGCCACTGCCGCGTCCTGGCGGACCTGGCCGACACCGAAGCCGACGGCGTGCTGCCCGACATCGCCCCCGGCGTACTCATGGACGGCGACGACATCGGACGATGGCTCCAGCAGCAGCGCAAGCCGGGCACCTGGGCGCAGCTGTCCGCCGAGCAGCAGGAGAGGCTGACCCAACTGGGCGTCAAGCCGCTCGAGGCGCCGCCTGCGGCACCGGTGGCTGGGCGTGCGACGAAGGGCCCGAACAAGGCTCAGCAGGCGTTCCAGCGGGGCCTCACGGCCCTCGCGCAGTGGGTGGAGCGGGAAGGCGTCCACCGGCCTGTACCGCGCAGCCACAGCGAACACATCACGGTCGACGGCGAGGCGGCCCCGGTGACCGTGAGACTCGGTGTGTGGGTCTCCAACACCAAATCGAGGCGCGACAAACTCAGTGCCGAACAGCTCGACGCACTCCGGGAACTGGGCGTGGAGTGGGCATGACCGCCGTGGATGGTGGTGTCGTTCAGCGAGCCGTGTTCTCGGTGCGGATCATCCGGCGCAGGCTGGTGCGGGCAGCAATCAGGTCTTCTTCGAGGGCGGTGATGCGGGCGCGGAACGTGGCGTTCTCCGAGGCGGCTTCCTCCAGCCGGCGGGTGAGGTCCTGGTTCAGGGCGTTCAGCTGGTCCGCTCTGGCTGCTGTGTCGGGGGCGTGGATGGCATCGAGTTGCTGGCCGAGTTGGTGGCGCAGGGCTGCCTGGAGCCGGTCGCGTTCGTCGCGGAGTTCTTTGATTTCCTGCCGGGCGATTTCGAGTTCGGTGCGCAGGCTGAGGTGAGAGGGCGGGCTTGCCGTGGCAGATGGCAGGGTGCTGTGGACTTGGCGTAGTTGGGCTGCCTCGATGTGCTCGCGTACGCCGGGGGCATAGGTGAGCCAGGTGGAGACTCGGGCGGCGCGGGCGACTGCGGCGAAGGTGAGCGGCTTTCCCTGTTTCTCGAGTGTGGCGAGGACGGTGAGGACACGGGCTCGTTTGTCGAGGCTGTGACGGCGTCTGGCTTCGGCGAGGGGGGCGGGATTGCCGCGGGGATTCATCGCGGGTCTTTCGGTCGGGCAGTGGTGAGGGGCAGGAGGGTGTGGTTGTCGCCTGCTCGTGCTTTGCGCAGCACAGTGCTGGCTTCTTCGATCTGGGCGCGTTCGGAAGCGGGGAGGGATGCCAGGTGTGTGTTCATGCGGTCGATGACGCGCTGGTAGGCGGTGATTTGTACGGTGAGGGCGGTGGTGACGAACTCGGCTGCGCCCATGGCGAGTGCGGTTTCGCGGTCTGCTCTTAGAGTGCGGTAAGTGATGTTTCCTGCCGTTTCACACCGATGTGATGACATGCCATAACGGGGTGATTCCGGCGGTCGAATGATCAACATCGCCGCCCTGGCCGAGCGCACGGCTCCGGCTCCCCGGTTTGGCTCGACAGCCGAGGTCAGGGGCCTGCTACCCACTGGGACGAAGTGGTGCGAAATTAGCTAGACCATCACTTACCGCACTCTTAGTTCGTTGATGTGGTGCTCGATGGCGGGCAGGTAGGAGGGGTCGGGGCGGTAGAAGCCGCAGCCGGCGCACTGGAAGCGGATGGGACACGCCTGGCCGCCAGCTTTGACGTTCGACGGCTCGGTGCAGCCGCCGTAGGGAACGGCGACGGAGCGCATCTCGTAGGCTGTGCTCGAGCTGGGGCTGAGGTGGCCGTGCTGGTCGAGGACATGTGCGCTGAGCTTGGCCACGGCTTCGCTCTTCCGCTTGAGGGAGACGGTGTAGTAGCGCTGGGTCATGGCGATGGATTTGTGGTCCATCAGCTCGCGCAGCACGTCGACGGGGGTGCCGGCGTCTGCGTGGCGCTGGGCGTAGGAGTGGCGGAAGGCGTAGGGGTAGATCAGAGACCGGTCGAAGAGCAGGCGTTGTCCTTTGGAGTCGGTGCCCTCGGCGTGGAGCTGGGGCAGGGCGTCTGCCCAGAGCCTGAGGGCGTCGCTGAGGTAGGTGCTGGAGATGTGGGGGGCGTCGCTCAGGGCGGTGAGGGACGGAAAGAGGTATCGATCCCCCTTGGCGGGAAGATGCAGCTGGTCGCGACAGGCTTGCCAGATTCGGATGGCGTCGGCGGTGGAGGTTGTGATCGGCAGACGTCTGCGGTGGCGTTTCCTCTTGTGGTTGTCCCAGATCAGGGTGGGCTGGCCGTTGTGGATCTCCAGGCAGTCACGGGCCAAGGAGACGATCTCGAGCGGGCGGCGCCCGGTGTCACGCAGGACGATGTACATCGTGCGGTACAGCAGCTGCCGGGCGTCGGGAGCGATATCGCGGCAGCCGTAGGTGCTTCCGGTGCCCAGGGTGTCGAGGTGGGCGTCCAGTTGCCGGATGACGGACTCGGGGATGGCCTTGCCGATGAAGTCCTCATTGAAGATCCACCATCTTGAAGTCACTGGTCACGGGGCTGGTGTGAGTTGTTGATCGTGTGCTCGTGCTGGTCGAGGGCGCTTGTCGGACCTCAAGATCGTCTGCCGTTTCGGCGATGACGGATCTGTGGATTCTCCGGCGTGTGTGAGGCGGATATCCGTACGATCCGGGCGGGAGGTGCATCAAGGTGGCCCAGGACGCGGAAACGGACCTTCGTGAGCTGATCACGGCCCGCAGGGCTGAACTGGAGGTGCAGGAAGAGAAGTTGAGCCAGCAGTTGCAGGAGGTCCGTGACGAGCTGGAGGAACTCGCTGTCGCCGAGCGGGTCGCGCGTCGGCTGGCTGAGCAGGCGCGCGCCGAAGCCGAACGGCCCGTGACGCCGCCCGCCGGGCAGGTCGCGGGCCGTGCGGTACTGGCGGTGCCGCAATGCGAGCGGGACATGGACGAGACGGTCCTGCCCGCGGACTACCAGCGGATCATGGACGCGGTGCGGCGGGCCGACGGACCGGTCATGGTGAAGCAGGTCTGCGGTGAGCTGGGGATCTCCTTGGAGCCGGCCCGTTCGGAGGCGATGCGCGCGAAGCTGAACCGGCTGGCCGAGCGGGGCTGGCTGCGCAAGCTCGCGGACGGGAAGTTCACCACCACACTGTGAACATGGGCGGGCGCGACGGCCTGCATCCTGGCCGTAACTTCCGCGCCCCCGGCGGCAGTTGATGTCGTATGCGAAACAAGACCAGCTCCGCCAGGGGCACTGAGAGTGCGGTAAGTGATGGTCTAGCTAATTTCGCACCACTTCGTCCCAGTGGGTAGCAGGCCCCTGACCTCGGCTGTCGAGCCAAACCGGGGAGCCGGAGCCGTGCGCTCGGCCAGGGCGGCGATGTTGATCATTCGACCGCCGGAATCACCCCGTTATGGCATGTCATCACATCGGTGTGAAACGGCAGGAAACATCACTTACCGCACTCTGAGACGGTTGTCTACCAGTCGAGCCTCACCCTGTCCACGGCCACCCTGGCCTTCCTCGGCGACTTGCTGCGCGGCCATCTGAAGAAGATCGGCTCGCGGTGGCGGAAGCTGCCGCCCGGGAGGATCGCCACGATCGTCCTCGCCGTCCTGCGCCATGACCAGCGGCTTGCCGACATGGCGGGCGGCAACAACATCTCCGCGACCACGGTGCGCCGCTGGGTGATGGAGATGATCGAACTGCTTGCCACGCGGGCCGAGCGCCTGGACCGCGCGTTGAAGAAGGTCACCCGAAAGGGTGGCCACGTCGTCCTAATCGACGGCACTCTGATCCGCACCCGACGCCGCACCGGAGCGGACAACCGCCGCAACTACAGCGGAAAACACAAGGCCCACGGCCTGCTGTTCCTCGCGCTCACCGACGACCGGGGCCGGCTCCTGTGGATCTCCGCGGCCCGCCCGGGACGCTCCTCGGAGATCACCACCGCCCGCTACAACAAGCTCGTCGAGCGCCTGCGCG
>NZ_JBHSOA010000013.1:2175-8296 GCF_042655885.1 Streptomyces chlorus | reverse complement strand
TCCGTCCGCGCGGTCTGCGAACACGCCTTCGCCCACCTGAAGAACTGGCGCATCCTCGCCAAGCTGCGGCTGTCGCCCCGCTACGCGACCACGCTGCTGCGGGCGCTACTCGTGCTGACCCGCACCGAAGTCGCCCCCTGACAGACGATCTTGGGAGCAGGCAACCGCCCACGACCAGTACGAGTGCAAGAACGCCGGCTCACACCAGCCCCGGTGACCTGCAGATTCGAAGTTGGTCGATCTTCAATGGTCGCGACGTATGTGTGGGGGAAGGGAAAGAGCGGCTCCCCCGGCGGCAGCGGACCGGCCACTTTGCAGAAGATCCTGGCCGTTGAGGGCCTGGATGCGGCACTGGCCTGCGCGGTCACCGCGCTGGGTGAGCACGGCGCGAAAGCGGCCTACGCGGCGCTCAACCGCCGGGTTCCCGGGTTCGGGCCGTCCTTCTTCACCAAGTTCCTGTACTTCGCGGGCAAGGCGGTGCCGCCTGCAAGCGGCCCCGAGCCGCTCATTCTTGACCGCCTCCTGGCCCGGCGTCTGCGGTCCCTGGCCGTTGTGGCCGGCCGGGAGACGGGTCACGACCCCGACGGCTCGGTCGCTGCCTGGGTCTGGAGGGACCGGGGCTGGTCGCCTCACCGCTACGAGGTCTACCTCTCCTTCATGCACGCGGCCGCCGCGCAGGTGGCGGCAACGGACGGCTGGCCGTCCGACGCCTCGTGCGACCTGCTCGAGTGCGCGCTGTTCCATGCCGCGTGGGAGTGAGCGCTGCCGCAGTACTCACGTGCTCAGGTGGCAGGCCGTTTCCCTGACATGGAGCAGAACATCGACCGGGCCCTGGATGAAGGGACCACGCCACGAGATGGGCTCGGTACCTGCAGGAGCGTTGAAGGCGTCAGCGGGTCTGCCCGGCCTCGTCCGCTGTGGTCCCCCGCCCCGGCAGGCCGACGAGCACGGCAGTCGCGGCAGCGAGTCGGTCGGCGAGGCTGAAATTGCCCAGTTCGATGGCGAGCAGGGCCCGGTCGAAGAGCGCGGCGACCAGGCGTGCGTGGTCGTCGGGGAGCTGGCCCGGTTCGTCGGTGACCGCCAGGTCCTCAGGCACGATAGAGAGCAGGAGGGTTGGATCGGCGCTCGACAGCGAGCCGGAGAACGGGACGGCGCCCGGTGACGAGCGGGACGACGTGACGAGGCGGCTCGGCGACGAGCCCGAGGAGGGGACTCGATGACGGCACCCGACGCACCCGGTACAGCCAATGCCGAGCAGGTCAACGCCGCGATGTGGCACACCTACGGGGCGCACCACCTCGACCGGGCCACGCCCCTGCCCGAGGTGGACGAGATCGCGTGGGGCCCGGCGGGAACAGGGCCGGGGAACGCTGTCCTCGGCGATCTGACGGGCCTGCGTGTGCTCGACCTGGGCTGCGGCCCGGGCCGGCACGCCGCCCACCTCGCCCGTACCCATTACGCCACCGTGGACGCCGTCGACCTCTCCCCGACTCAGATCGAGCGCGCACGGGCGCGCTACGGCAACCTGCCGGGCCTGCGGCTGATCCAGGCCGACGCCGTCGGGCATCTGCGCACTTCGGCGCCGTACGACGTGATCTACTCCCTGTCCGCCGTCCACTTCATCGACCCGCACCGACTGCTGCCCGCCCTGGCAGCGGCCCTCAGGCCCGGCGGACGGCTGTACTTCACCGTGCTGCACACCAACTCGTCCGGCGGTGGCCCTTCTTCGGAGGTGAAGCCCCGCCCGGAGATCCTGCGCCTGGCCGGCGGCGGCGAACTGACCGGGCACATGTGGGTGCTCACCACAAAACTGTGGACGGACCTGCTCGCGCAGCACGGGCTGCGCGCCGAGGAGGTCACCGTGCTGGACGCGCCCGAGGAGGGCAACCAGGCCTCCTACCGGCTCTTTCAGGTCCGCAGGCCGGCCCGGATCACCTCTCGTCCCCGTACAGCCCAGCCGCCCGTCGCACACGCGGCGGCCGGGGTCGGCGCGGTGCTGGTGGGACCGCGCGGTCTGCTGCTCGGCCGCCACCGGCGAGGGACCGTCGAGCTGCCCGGCGGCACAGTGGAGCCGGGCGAGTCGCTGGAGGAGACGGTCGTGCGTGAACTGGCCGAGGAGACCGGCCTGCACGCGGACCCGGCAGACGTGCGCCTGCTGGGCATGCTCCTGGACCAGGTCGGCGGCGGCGTCCGCATCACGTTCGGCGCGCTCGTCACGCGGTGGAGCGGCGAGCCCGCCGACCAGCCGGGCGAGCGAGTCGGCGACTGGGGGTGGTGGCCGCTGGACGCGCTGCCGTCGGGCCTGTTCGAGTGCAGCGCCCAGATCCTCACCGTCTGGCGCCCCGACCTGCCCATCGACCATCCGCCCGCCCGCTTCACCCCCTTCGCCGAGCCGCACACCACCGGTCAGGACACCGCCGGTGGGGACGCCCTCGGTCAGGTCGGAAAGTAGTCGCTCAGCACGCAGCGGTCGACGAGCGCCTTCTCCGTCCGGTGGCTGCTCGGCTCCGGTCCCGGTCCATCCCGACACGGTGTGCGCCGACGGCTGGATCTCCGGCTCCACCGGGCGGGGCACCTGCTCCCACCACGGCGGCATCGCTCCCTGACCCCTCGGGCAGCGCCGACAACCAGGAGCTGGCAAGCGCCCCCAGCACCAGGTGCTCTCCCTGGGGAACCGGGATCCGCCCCCGGCAGAATCTCCGCAAGGATCGTTTCCCCTGCCCCGATGTCCGGCCCGGCGGCGGCACCGCGGCCGCGGGGGCGAGCGGGTCCGCGGCCCCGCAGCGACGGACGGGTCAGGTGATCTTGCGGGCGGACAGCGGGCTGGAGCCGGGGACGGCCCGGATGCCGGGAACGTTGTCGGTGTGGAGCCTGGCGGCCACCGCGCCAGCGCTGATCTCACCGGCCTCGTACTGGCTGGTGCGGGCTGCCACCATCTGCGCGACCGTCAGGACGCTCCCGGCCGAGAGACCCGCGAACGCCTCGCGTATGTGGCGGGCGACATCACGGCGGGCTCTGGGCACCGTGACCGTCGCCGGCCTGCCGACGGGCGTGGTCTTCTGTGCCTCCAGCCCGGGGGCCGGGAGGTCTGCGACCGAGAGGGCCGGTGCCCCTCCCTCCGGACGCTGCCAGCGCCAGCAGAACGCCTCCGCCAGATGGCCCGCCCGAGCCAGGACGGCCTCCTCGTCCCACTCCGCAGGCAGGGAACGATTCAACGACAGCGCGCTGTGCAAGAGGATGTCGGAGCGCTTGCGCTCCCAGGAGCCGTTGGAGACCGCTGGGTTGAGCTTGCGGGTGAGCAGGGTCAGGTTCCCCAGGGTATGGACGAGTACCTGCCGGCGCTGATGAGCCTCGACGCTGCCGCGGCCTGCGCTCTCGGGAAGCGGCCAGTGTTCCTCCCAGGCCTGGGGCAGCAGGTGCTCGATCGTCAGTTCCCCGTCGTGGACGATCCGCTCGGTCTTGCCCGAGTACAGCGTGGCCTCCAGCTCGGCCAGCAGCAGCCGCAACCGGGTGCGGGTGAGATGCTTGTACAACGGATGCGAGCGGAAGACGTAGCGGATGTCGTGATCGCGGGGCCAGAAGCCGGAGTCGGCGTCCTGCCGGAGCAGGAAGTCGGTCACCACCGCCGGATCGTCCTTGGCCTTCAGCTCCTTGAGCAGTTCCAGGAAGAGCCGGTTGTAGTTCTTCGTCGTCAGACGGCAGATGGTGCGGCGCATCAGGTAGGAGTCCAGGGCCATCATCGCGCCGGCCCGGTCGTCCTCGTCGAAGCGGGTAACCAGCCACAGCAGCACGGGCACAACGGTGTTGGCGTCCAGGACACCGACGGTGTGCAGGAATCGGCCCTCCGGGGTGGCCGGCTGTTCCTCGGCCGTCAGCCGCCGGTAGGCGCCTGCCCGGTCCACCATGCGCTGCATCAGGTCGACCAGGGCCATCTCGGAGTCCGCAAGGTACCTGCGGAAGGTCAAGAAGAGCTCGGGAGCCAGTACCTCATCGGCGAGTTCGCAGGTCAGGTACTGCGTAAGGAAGACGTCCAGCCGAGGGCGCTTCAGCCTTCCCTGCCGTATCTCCTTGCGCCAGTCGGGCGTCTCCAGCTGCGCCCACACGTCCCGGTAAAGCTCCTCCACCGGAAGCCCCTGTTCCTCCGCCTTCTGGAAGACAAGGTTCTTGACCAGGTCGGAGGCCTGCAGCGGGGTGCCGCGGTCGTTGAGCGCTTCGAAGATGACCTGGGCGTTGTCCTCGGGCTTGAGAGTGCGGTAAGTGATGGTCTAGCTAATTTCGCACCACTTCGTCCCAGTGGGTAGCAGGCCCCTGACCTCGGCTGTCGAGCCAAACCGGGGAGCCGGAGCCGTGCGCTCGGCCAGGGCGGCGATGTTGATCATTCGACCGCCGGAATCACCCCGTTATGGCATGTCATCACATCGGTGTGAAACGGCAGGAAACATCACTTACCGCACTCTGAGATCGATCACGACGAGTTCGAATTTGTCCCGCAGCACGCGTACCAAGGCGTCGAAGCTCTCGTCCACTGTGCTCTCGTACACCAGCTCCCGTGCCCACTCGACGGTGCGGTCGCGGAAGAACCAGTACGCCTGGACGATCGCCGAGGCACCCGGAGCAGCAGGGGCGGCGACGTCGACGGCCCGCCGCAGCCCACCGTCCACGACTGCGCAGAAGGGCACCCGGTCGATGTTGGTGGGCCACACCTTGTAGACCGCGTGCAAGTCGTCCGTCATGTCGTCGTCGTTGGCGGTGAGCTTGGCGAGCGCGCGCACGTACCTGTCCTGGACGTCGAGCTCCCGTGCCACGTCGCGTACCGCCGCGAGGAGGACCTGCAGCGTCGTCAGCCGTTGCTGGCCGTCGATGACCTGCCGGGCAGGCATCGACCCCGTGGGGGTCGGCATCTGATCCAGCACCACGGCGCCGAGGAAGTGCGGATGGACCTCCTCACCCGCCAGCCTCCGACGGACCAGAGCAGTGACGTCCTCCCACAACGGGCGCCAGTTCCTGTCCTCGGTCCAGACGTACGGCCGCTGGAAGACCGGGACGACAAGACGCTGGTCCGCTCCGAACAGCCCGCGTAGCGTCATCGATGTGGCTTCCACCGCTGCTCCTCGTCTTCCGTGTTCCCGCCTGCCCCGCCGACCGGGTTCGATCCCTCACCAGCGACCGGCCGGATGCCGCCTCTGCCCGGTTCCCGCTGCCCCCACTTTCAAGGCCTGAGGCGCCGTCAAGATTTTACCGAGCGATACCTTTTACACGTGGGAGTGTCTCCTTCCGTCACGGTGTCTCCACGTGACGAGGGGAGGCTCGCAGCGTTCATCCTTCAAGAGCGCAGCGCGTCGATACCGAGCTGTTCATCCTGGTCCAGTCCGCAGCCCGGCCCCTCTCAAGAGGAGGCGGCGCCCTTGTTGCGGTTGGCGAATGGCCGGGCTCCGTGGAGCTCCATGAACTCCGCGATCAGCTCCGCCTCAGCCTCACCCGGATCCCGGTCGGATATCGGCAACCACGCAACGAGCAGCGCGTCCGAGTCCGCCAACTGCCAGATGTAGCGGCCGCCCCAGTGGCCGGCCATCCCGCCAGCACCGTGGCGGCGATACTCGTCAAGCCGCGTCCGCAGACCCCTCCGGCCGTCCTTGCCTGCCGACGCCTTACCGATGTAGATGATCGTGGCACCATCCACCCAGGCGCTACCAAGCTCGTCAGCCGTCACCGACGGGTCACGGCCTTTGAGATGGCCGGCAGGGTTACGAGAGAGGAACGACGGAGTCTCCGCACTCGTGCGAAGTACCACGTAGATGCCGGGCTCTGCGGGAACTCCGCTGTCACCCAACTCGCGGAACGATACGAATCCACGGAAGCCGCGCTCTGTCAGCGTCTTCTGGGTCAGTTCTGATGTCGGACTCATGACTGGGATCGTGCCATCCAGCTGTGACAACGGCGTCGCCTTCTCGTCGTAACTAATGCGTTGGTGGCCGGGCCCGCTGTGCTCCCGCCACTGACAGAACCCGTGTCACCGGGCACTGAGAGTGCGGTAAGTGATGTTTCCTGCCGTTTCACACCGATGTGATGACATGCCATAACGGGGCGATTCCGGCGGTCGAATGATCAACATCGCCGCCCT
>NZ_JBHSOA010000013.1:0-2147 GCF_042655885.1 Streptomyces chlorus | reverse complement strand
GCCCTGGCCGAGCGCACGGCTCCGGCTCCCCGGTTTGGCTCGACAGCCGAGGTCAGGGGCCTGCTACCCACTGGGACGAAGTGGTGCGAAATTAGCTAGACCATCACTTACCGCACTCTGAGAGATCCGGGTGACCGCGCGTGTGCCGCTGCTTGCGCGGCGCGTCCAGGTCGGCCCGCAGGATCGCGTCGATGACCAGATTGTGCGGATCGATGGCCATGGGGCGAGGCGGGAGCTTCTTGCGCGGCTCAAGCCAGGCGCAGCCCAGGTCCTTGCGGACCGTCCGCCACGTCACTGCGTGCTTGCGCTCGATCTCCCGCATCGTCATGCCGCCGTCACCGGCCGCGTCCGGCTGCGAGAACTGCCGCCAGGTCCCGGGTCGGCGACAGGCCTGTACCTGCGGGTAGGGTCCTTCGGCATGAGCACAACACCGCCCGACATACACCGGGTTGGCCTCCGCGCCGCCCCCGGAACCGGGGCGGCCTGCACCGCCGCCGCGTTCGGCGCCGGGTTCACCCGCGCCGCCGACCCAAGCGGCAGCGCGGACCCGGACCACATCGTCGTCGAGCACTCGGCCGGCCCCCGCCACGGCACCGGGACCCGGTCCAGGACCGGAAACCCGTCGCCCGGCGTGTGCACCGGCTATTTTGCGGCCCTGGGCCATGGGGCCGCCCTGCGAAAGGAGGCGCTCTCGACCGCCTGCCGGTTCCTCCGGGACAGCCGGGCCACGGACGCCGAAGCCGCTGCCCGGGCGCTACGGGACGCCGCCCGTGTGCTGGAACGGGGCCGCCGGTGAACACCCCCCGCCGGGTCACCCCGCGCCGCCTCGGCGCCGCCGCCGCGCTCTACGGCGTGTTCGTTGCGGGCTGGTACCTGGGTCAGCCCGTAAGCCCCGAATGCCACGTCGACCAGGCCGCCCGCGACCGGATCGCCGAGGAGTACGAAACCGCACCATCCCCCACCCCCACCCCGACGCCGACGGCGTACCCGTCACGGTACGACTCGATGTCCCCCCTCCAGCTCGACCCGACGCCGGACCCGGCCTCCCACCCGTATGGGGGCGCCGAGGACAGGTGGTCCCGGACGGTCACCATCTACGCCGCCACCTGCACCAACGACACGAGCGAACGCCCCCGCATGCGCGCGTGGTTCGAGGGCCACTGGCGGTAGAGAGGCGGTGTGGCCTGGGGTGTTGGCCGACGCGGGCGCCGGCCTCATAGCGTGCGACACTCCCCGGATGCCCGCCTGGATCACCCTGCGCCGCCTCGGCGCCGCCGCCACTGTGTACGCCGTGTTCCTGGCCGGGTGGTGGCTGGGCCAGCCCGTGCGCTCCGACGGCTGCCTCGAAGACCGGGGCACCGCCGGGGCAAACGGTCGTCCCGCACCGCCTGGGTTCCGCGTAATTCCGCGGCCTGGAGACGCGAATCTGGGGTGTGACCTGGGCGGACATGGGTGAGAGCACCTGAGAGGCGTTTCTCTAGGTGCTGATGTTCGCGCAGGTCAGCGGGCTTCCTGCGACGGTCGGCGGGGTGGCAGTCCGACCGCCAAGTTCGATCTACACGATAGAGGCCCAGGGCTTCACTCGGCGTACAGGTGGCGTTTTGTGCCGCCTTGCGGTGCTTTGGTGGGGCGAGCTGCTGGGGCATTGTCGGCCGACCAGCATGGTCTGGCGCTTTGCTGACCTGCGCGTTTCTCTATGCCTAGTAGGGCTTTGGTAGGTCCTGTGGTGGGGTTCGGGGGTGGGTGCGGGTTGGCCGCATATCGAGCAGGCGCCGGTCCAGGTGGCCAGGAGGGCCTGGAGTTCGCGGAGGACCGCGTAGAGGGTCAGGCCGGCGCAGGGGCTTTTGGGTCGAGCCGCAGCAGGGTGCAGAAGGCTTGGGCGAGGGAGGCGAGGGTGGTGTGGCGGTGCCAGCCGAGGTAGTTGCGGCCCTCGAAGTGGTCCAGGCCGAGACCGTCCTTGAGCTCGCGGTAGTCGTGCTCAACTCGCCAGCGGATCTTGGCGATCCGGACCAGCTCCCGCAGCGGGGTGTCGGCGGGCAGCGTCGAGAGCCAGTAGTCGGTCGGCTCGGCGGAGTCCGGTGGCCACTGAGGAAGTTTCATCGTGATTCGTGCAGGTCACCGGGCCTGGTGTGACGAGTCGTTGGGGT
>NZ_JBHSOA010000012.1:172958-201216 GCF_042655885.1 Streptomyces chlorus | reverse complement strand
CGCGCCGACCCCGAAACCCACCCCCACGCCAACCCCCACCCCGACTCCACCGCCTCCGCCCACCCCGACGGTCCACCAGTGGAGCGAGCTCGCCCACGACATCAGCGACGACGGCGACGCTCCCGAAATGCGCATCGGCGAGAGCAGCCGGGTCTGGCAGCGCTCGACCCTGTCCATCGCCCACCGGAGCTACTCCCCGGGCGTGACGGTCCGCGGTCGTTCCTCCGTCACCATCGACCTGAACCGCCCGTGCACCACCTACGACGCGATGGTCGGCACGGACGATCTGACGATGAAGCTGGGCAAGGTCACCTTCTCCGTCCACGCGGACGGCGTCCCCCTGTGGAACTCCGGTTCGATCAAGGGCGGCGCCCCGGCCACCCCGGTCCACGTGGACCTGACGGGCCGCAGGACCGTACGCCTGGTGGTGGAACCTCACAGCCACTTCGACCACCTGGTCCTGGCCGACTGGGCCGAGTCCCGCTTCACCTGCACGTAGGCCCAACGGCGGACGAAGAGCACGGCACTCGGCGTTCAGCCGCACACGAAGCGCAGCCCCACCGACCGGCACAGGACCACCGACCGGCACAGGACCGCCGACCGCACCCAACCGAACCCGCTGAAACGCCGCAGGTCCTCTCAAACCCCCCGGGCCAACGCCCCCCGCTGCGGGGCGATCCCCCCGGGCACCGCCCGCTGCCGCCCAGGCGTCCCCGTCCAGCACGTCCCCCGCCGCGCCAGCAATCGCCGCAGCCACAGCTCCAGCGCGACCAGATCCGCGAGCCCGTCCAGCGGCAGCGGCTCCCCCTCCGCCGCAGCCCGCAGCGCCTTGCGCACCACGCGGGCCTCGACCAGCCCCGCCTCCGCGAGCAGCGGCGTGTCGAACAGCGTCATCAGCGTGCCCGCGGCGACCCGCAGCCCGATCCGCGCCGCGGCAGCGGTGTTCGCCTGGGTCGGCGCGCCCCACCCGGCGGGCAGGTCCCGTACGCCCGCGCCTTCCAGCACGGCCCGCAGTACGGAGGCCCGCGCCCCCGGCTTCACCCGCAGCGCCTCGGGCAACCCCCGGCACGCGCGGACGACCTGGTTGTCGAGGAACGGTGTGTGCAACCGCTGGAAGCGGATCTCGGCGGCCTGCTCCAGCACCCGTACATCGGCCGCGTGCCGGGCCAGTGCCGCACGCGCGCGGAAGTCGCCGGGCCGCTGCCCCGGCCCCACGTCGGACCGGCGGGTGGACGCCTGAAGGCGAACCGATACTTCAGCGAGCGCCTCGCCGGTCAGCCAGCGCGCCGCCGGGCCGGGTCTTCCCCAGGTCAGCGCGGCCAGTGAGGCGTCCGCCGCGCCCCAGGGAGTCCCGTCGTCCAGCTGGTGGCGCAGCAGCTGCTCCGCGAGGGTCTCGAGACCCGTGCGGTACGGCGTACGGGACAGGCGCCGGGCCGCGGCGTACACGCGCGCGGGCACCATCACGGACCCGTCGGCTTTCGCCAGCGCGGCGACGGGCCGTACGAGATGGCGCCGCTTGCGGTCCATGAGGAGGTCGGCGAGACGCGCGGGATGCGCGTCGAGCACCTGCCGGGCCCCGTACCCCGTGAAGTGGTCGGCGCTGCCCGCGGCCAGGCGTGCCCGGTGCCGGGCGGCGGTGACCAGGGAGGGAGCCGGCTCGTCCGTGAGCGGCCCGTCGAGGTCGGCGTACGGCAGGGTGTCCTCGCCGCCGGGGACGACCACGTGGTGCAGCCGGGGGTTGGCGGCCAGCGCCCCGGCGCGCGCGAGTTCGTCCTCCCGGCCGCCGAGCGGCCCGCCGGCCGGACCGCTGCCCGCACCGGCCGGGCCCCCCGCGAGATCGTTGAACGTGACGGCGAGCAGCCGCTCGCCCGCGCCCGTGCCGTGCCCCAGCACGGTCCCCGGCATGCCCGGCAGCCCGGCGGCGAGCAGCGCCAGTGTCCCGGAGGCGGGCCCGCCGGAGAGGTCGGCCCCGATCCCCGGCACCGGCATCCCGCGCGCCGCGCGCCGTTCGGCGGGACCCATGCCCGGCACCGGGCCGGGATCGATGTCGGCGCCGGGGACGTGCCGGGGCGCGGCGAGCCGGGTGCGTACGGCCTCGACCAGCGCGTCCCGGACGGCGTCCACCGCGCGGTCCGGGTCGGCGGGCGGCGCGGCGACGGCGAGCGAGGCGACGGGCTCGTACCCGGCGATCTCCCGCGCCCCGGCGCGGAGGATCAGTGCGTGCCCCGGCGGAACGCGCTTCACGCCGTCGTACGGAGTGGAGTCGTGGAGCGCGGCCGGCACGTCGGGGGCGGCCAGGAGCGCGGCGAGGTGACCGAAGTCGAGGTTGGCCTCGACGAGGTCGGCGAGCGGCAGCGCGGCGGTGGCGTACGCGGTGCCGCCCTCCCAGGGGGTGTGGAAGACCGGCCGGGCGCCCGCGAGGTCGCCGCAGACGGTGACCCGGCGGCCCACCTGTACGACGGCGGTGTAGCTGCCCGGCCAGGCGGTCAGATGGCGCAGCGCGCCGCCGCGCGCGGCGAACAGGGCGACGCGCAGCTGTTCGTCGGAGGCGCCGCAGGTGCCGAGGACGGCGATCCGGGTCTCGGCGTCGGCGGTCACCACCCGGACCTCGTCGGGCCGCCAGTCGCCGACCGCCCACAGCGGATCGGGGTCGCCCCACAACGGGTGGGAACCCACCGGTTGCAGTGTCTCGCCGTCGGAGCCGGTGGCGCCGGCGGAGCCGTACGCCAGGGCGCCCGCGGCGGCGCTGCTCCATCCCACCAACCACCGCATCGACGCCTCCACAGGCTGTGGACAACCGGCGCACCGCGCGCACCGGTTCACCCATGCTGCCATGAAGGAGGCGCTCAGGAGGGATGCCGGTACCGCATGTGCTCCGTCGGATGCGCCCCGGCGGATACTCCTGCCCCGATCCGAACACCCGCCCGAGGCAAGGAGATCGCCCGCTCGCGATCACGCACCCACCTGCACCACTGCGACGCGAATGCGCCCCCCAGCGCGCCCCAAGAACCACTAACGCGCCCTCAACTGCCGTGGTAGATGCGCTGATAGCCCCGGAACAGCGGGGTCGATTTTCGGCCAATTCGGAGAGGTGAGGACACCCTCGAACACGCTCCGTACAGGCTTTGCGCACCGCCGAGGGGTCGCGCAGTCCGGGAGACGGAGTGCGTCTCCCGGACCGTTCCGCCGCCCGCGGGGATGAAGACGGCGGTGTCCCCCAGCCCACTGGATCCAGTACAGCGGGCCGACCCACGCACGGACCATGGAATCGCTCCCGCGGTGGCCGGAGGAGAGCGCACGCACGGGCGCACGGCCACACGCCGGGAGCATGCCGCAACTGCGCGTATCGGACCCGCACTTCAGTACGGACCACAATCCCGCCATCCGGAAGAATGCCCCTTAACGCTTGGGATGCGGCGAACTACGCTGGGTTTACGAATGCCGCGCGGTTATGCCAGAGCGGCAGCCGTCTGTGTCGAGGGGTGGCGCATGTCCAGGGAGCTACGCGGGCCGAACGAAAAGCTCGGCACTGTTCTCGCCCTCGCGGGTATCTCCAACGCGGGCCTCGCGCGGCGCGTCAACGACCTTGGCGCCCAACGCGGGTTGACCTTGCGCTACGACAAGACGTCGGTGGCGCGCTGGGTGTCGAAGGGCATGGTGCCGCAGGGTGCGGCGCCGCACCTGATCGCCGCCGCCATCGGCCAGAAGCTCGGCCGCCCGGTGCCGCTCCACGAGATCGGCCTGGCGGACGCGGATCCCGCGCCCGAAGTGGGCCTGGCCTTCCCCCGGGACGTCGGACAGGCGGTGAAGTCCGCCACCGAGCTGTACCGGCTGGACCTGGCCGGCCGCCGCGCGGGGTCCGGCGGCATCTGGCAGTCGCTCGCCGGATCGTTCGCAGTGAGCGCATACGCAACGCCTGCCTCACGCTGGCTGATAACCCCGGCCGACAGCTCGGTCGCACGCGAGGTGAGCCCCGCGGAGGGCTCCGCCGCACCGGCCAGAGTCGGCCACAGCGATGTGCGCAAGCTGCGCGAGGCCGCCGAGGACGCGCGCCGCTGGGACTCCAAGTACGGAGGCGGCGACTGGCGTTCGTCGATGGTCCCCGAGTGCCTGCGGGTCGAGGCGGCGCCCCTGCTGCTGGGCTCCTACGCCGACGACGTGGGCCGTTCCCTGTTCGGCGCGTCGGCCGAACTCACCCGGCTCGCCGGCTGGATGGCCTTCGACACCGGCCAGCAGGAGGCCGCCCAGCGCTACTACATCCAGGCCCTGCGCCTGGCCCGCGCGGCGGCCGATGTCCCCCTGGGTGGATACGTACTGGCCTCCATGTCCCTCCAGGCCACCTACCGCGGCTTCGGTGACGAGGGCGTCGACCTCGCCCAGGCCGCGCTGGAGCGCAACCGCGGCCTGGCCACGGCCCGCACCATGAGCTTCTTCCGGCTCGTGGAGGCACGCGCGCACGCACGCGCGGGTGATGCCCTGGCGGCCGGCGCGGCTCTGAGGGCGGCCGAGGGCTGGCTGGAACGTTCCCGCCCCGGTGACAGCGACCCGATCTGGCTGGGCTTCTACTCCTACGACCGCTTCGCCGCCGACGCCGCCGAGTGCTACCGCGACCTGAAGGCGCCCCGCCAGGTCCGCCGCTTCACCGAGCAGGCGCTGTCACGGCCGACGGAGGAGTTCGTCCGCTCGCACGGGCTGCGGCTCGTCGTCTCGGCGGTCGCCGAGCTGGAGTCGGGCAACCTGGACGCCGCCTGCGAGCAGGGGGTGCGCGCGGTGGAGGTGGCCGGCCGCATCTCGTCCGCGCGCACCACGGAGTACGTCAGGGACCTCCTGCACCGCCTGGAGCCCTACGGCGACGAACCCCGCGTGGTCGAGCTGCGCGAGCGCGCCCGGCCCCTGCTGATGACCCCCGCCTGATGCCCATGCCCTCCGCCTGATCCTGGCCGCCGCCCGGACCACCGCCCTTGCCGGCCGCACCCGGCAGATGCCGGCAGACCCTTGCCGCTTCCGCGGGTTTAGGGGCGTTGTCAGTGGCGCAGTGCACTATCGGGACCTGGAGGTGGTGCGGGTGGCGCGGCGGGCGTACGACTGCGACGTGCTGGTGATCGGTGGCGGCATCGTCGGCCTGTCGACGGCGTACGCGATCACCCGCGCGGCGCCGGGCACGCGGGTCACGGTGCTGGAGAAGGAGCCCGGCCCCGCCCGGCACCAGACGGGCCGCAACAGCGGCGTCATCCACAGCGGCATCTACTACCGCCCCGGCTCCCTGAAGGCGCGGTACGCGGTGCGGGGCGCGGCCGAGATGGTCAAGTTCTGCGCGGAGTACGACATCCCGCACGCGGTGACGGGCAAGCTGATCGTCGCCACCCGCCGGGACGAGCTGCCCCGCCTGCACTCCCTGGTCCAGCGCGGCCGGGAGAACGGTCTGACGGTCCGCGAACTGGGCGCCGCGCAGATCGCCGAGTACGAGCCGGAGGTCGAGGGCCTGGCCGCCATCCACGTCGGCACCACCGGCATCTGCGACTACGCGGCGGTGGCCCGCCGGCTGGCGGCCGCGTCCGGCGCGGAGATCCGCTACGGCGCGCGGGTCACCCGGGTCGACCGCCGCCCGGACCTGGGCGTGGCCGCCCGGACCGCCGCCGGGGACATCGTGCGCGGCCGGATGCTGGTGAACTGCGCGGGTCTGTACTGCGACGAAATCGCCCGCCTCACCGGCGACGATCCCGGCATGCGCATCGTGCCGTTCCGCGGCGAGTACTACGAGCTGGCCCGCCCGGAGCTGGTCCGCGGCCTGGTCTACCCGGTGCCCGACCCGGCGTTCCCGTTCCTCGGCGTCCACCTCACGCGCGGCATCGACTCAGGCGTCCACGTCGGGCCCAACGCCGTACCGGCACTGGCGCGCGAGGGCTACGACTGGCGTACGGTCCGCCCGCGCGAGCTGGCCGCCACGCTGGCCTGGCCGGGCTCCCGGCACCTGGCCCGCCGCCACTGGCGGCACGGCACCGGCGAGCTGCACCGTTCCCTGTCCCGGCGGGCCTTCACCGAGGCGGTCCGCCGGCTCGTGCCCGCGGTCCGGGAGGCCGACCTGGTCCCGGCCCCGGCGGGCGTACGGGCCCAGGCGGTGCTGCGCGACGGCACGCTCGCCGACGACTTCCTGATCCAGGAGACGCCCCGCGCGGTCCACGTCCTGAACGCCCCCTCGCCTGCGGCGACGGCGTCCCTGCCCATCGGCCGGGAGGTCGCGCGGCGGGCCTTGGCGGAGCTGGCGGAGCCGGGGCGATGAACGGAAAGGGTGAAGGGCACGGCGACCACCTGCCGTACCCCTCGTAAAATCGACAGCACTGTGTCTGACTCCTTGAACCCTCCCCCGGCCGAAGCAAGGGGATTCCTGGCTCAAGCAGCTCGTTCGCTCAACGAGCGCACAAGTCTGACGCTCTCGACACCAGCCGGGACGGAACCTGCCCGGTTGCCCGTCAGGACAAAGGAGTTGCGCGTGCTTGGTTCTCGCGACGCACGACAGTCGGCTTACCCAGCCGTGTGGGAGGTCTCTCACCTCCGGGGCACAACCCCGTTCCTCGCCCCGTACCACAAAAGTTCGACTCTCCACCCGGCTGAAGCCGGGAGCGTCCCCGGAGGCCTCCGATGAGCACCGCCGGAGCACACACCCAGCACCCCGAGCACACACCCGGTGCCTCGGTCCGCCGTACCCGGGAGAAGGGGGAGCCCCGCTTCCCGGACGGCCCGAAGGCCGATCCCGCCGGGTCGCACTTCGAGCGGCGGATCCGGAGTTTCCAGCCACGCCGGAGCCGGGTCACCGCCGGGCAGGAGGAAGCGTTGCAGCGGCTGTGGCCCCGGTGGGGCTTCGACGTCGACGGCCGGCAGCGCCTCGACCTCGCCGAGTTCTTCGGCAACGACCGCCCGGTCGTCCTCGAGATCGGCTTCGGCATGGGCGAGGCCACCGCGCGCATGGCCGCCGCCGACCCCGGCACCAACATCCTCGCCGTGGACGTCCACACCCCCGGCCAGGGCCATCTGCTCGGCCTCGCCGACCAGCACGGCCTGGACAACGTCCGCGTCGGCAACGGCGACGCGATCATCCTGCTGCGCGAGATGCTCACCCCCGACGCGCTGGGCGGGCTGCGCGTCTACTTCCCCGACCCCTGGCCGAAGAAGCGGCACCACAAGCGCCGGCTGATCCAGCCGGCCTTCCTCGACCTCGCCGCGGCCCGCCTCGCCCCGGGCGCGACCGTGCACTGCGCCACCGACTGGGAACCGTACGCCCAGCAGATGCTCGAGGTGCTGACCGCGCACCCCGGCTTCGAGAACACCGTGGCGGACGGCGGTTTCACGCCGCGCCCGCAGTTCCGGCCGCTGACCCGTTTCGAGGGACAAGGACTGGACAAGGGCCATGTGGTGAACGACCTGATCTTCCGCCGCGTACCCCATGCCGACCAGCCCGCCGACCGGGCCGGCGGGGACCACGGGGCCGACCGGCCCGAGGACCGGGACGCCGCCGGTACCTGAGCCCACCTGGTGTTCCTGCGGGCAGCACCGTTCCCTCGTTAGGGTCAATGTCGTGGCCATCAGCCGTCCGCATCCGACACATCCCGGCGCGGCCCCCGGTCCCGCAGGACCGGCCGACGGGCCCGCCCTGCGGCACGCGCACTGGTGGCAGCGGCCCTGGGTGCGCCACGGGGCGCTGACAGCCCTCCTCGCGCTCTCGGGTCTGGTCATCCTGGGCCTGGTCCGCGAGCAGACCGGTACGGAGGGCTTCCTGGTCGGCCTCTGCCTCGCCGTCCTGCCGGTCCCGCTGCTGGTCGCCGCGTTCCGCTGGCTGGACCGGGTCGCGCCCGGCCCGTGGCGCAACCTCGTCTTCTCGTTCGCCTGGGGCGCCGGCGCCGCCGCGCTCATGGCGATCGTCACCAACAGCTTCGCCACCCAGTGGATAGCGACGGAGACCGCCGACCCGTCCCGCGCGGATACGCTCGGCGCGACCGTGATAGCCCCGGTCGTGGAGGAGTCCGCGAAGGCCGCCGCCGTCCTGCTGGTCTTCCTGTTCCGCAGACGCGACTTCACCACCCTCCTCGACGGCGTGGTGATAGCCGGGGTCACCGCCACCGGTTTCGCCTTCACCGAGAACATCCTCTACCTCGGCACCGCCTTCGGCACCGACCAGCTCACCGGCGGCAGCGGCGTCTCCTCCGTCACCGCGGCGACGTTCTTCGTCCGCGTCGTCATGTCGCCGTTCGCGCACCCGCTCTTCACGGTCCTCACCGGCATCGGCTTCGGGACGGCCGCGCTCGCCACCGGGCGGCGGCGCCCGGTGCGCTTCCTGCTCCCGCTCGGCGGCCTGCTGCTCGCGATGGGCATGCACGCGCTGTGGAACGTCTCCTCGACCCTCGGCGAGTACGGCTTCTTCGCCGTGTACGCGGCGTTCATGCTGCCGTCGTTCGGCCTGTTGACCTGGCTGGTGGTGCGGACCCGGCAGCGCGAGCTGCGGACCGTACGGGAGGAGCTGCCCGCGTACGTCAGGGCCGGCTGGCTGTCCCCGGCCCAGCCCTACGCGCTCGGCTCGATGCGGGCTCGGCGCGTCGCCCGGCGGTACGCGCGCCGGCACGGCGGCCGGGCCGCGGCCCGCGCGGTGGCGCAGTACGGGGCGTACGCGACGTCGCTGGCGTTCCTGCGGCACCGGGGGCGCCGCGGCCGCGCGGGTACAGACTTCACCGCACGGGAGCACGAGCTGCTACGGGAGCTGTGGCAGCGCCGCGACACGGCCCGCCCGGCTCTGGAACACGCGGCCCGAGTCACCGCACCGCCCGCCCCGTCCTGGCCGCTGTACGGCGCGTACGGCTTACCCGGCGCGTACGGGGGGTACGGAGCGTACGGGCCGTACGGCGCCATGAACCCCCCGCACTCCGTGCACCCCGGGTACCCGGCGTCCGGGCCGAACCCGTACGCGTACCCGTACCGCCCCTGAAACGCCGGACCGGCAGCCCTGACGTCGGGGGGTCGTCGTCAGGACTGCCGGGGCTGTGGCTGCGAGGGCGTGAAGACCGGCCGGGGCCGGGGTCTCAGACGGTGAGGCCCTTCGACTGCATCCAGGCCATCGGGTCGATGCCCCCGGCGGAACCGGCCGTGTGCACCTCCAGGTGGAGGTGGGCGCCGGTGGAGTTGCCGGTGGAGCCGACGCGGCCGATCACGTCGCCGGTGTTGACCTGCTGGCCGACGCTGACGCTGATGGAGGACTGGTGGGCGTACCAGATCTCGGTGCCGTCGTCGAGGGTCAGCACGGTCTTGTAGCCGTAGGAACCGTCCCAGCCGGCGGAGGTGATCGTGCCGGTGTGGACCGCCTTGATCAGCGTGCCCGTGGGGGCGGCGAAGTCCAGGCCGGTGTGCTGGCCGGAGGACCAGTAGGCGCCGGCCTGACCGAAGGTCGAGGAGATGGTGTACGAGGAGGTCGGCAGTGCGTACTGCTTGGCCAGTTCGGCCAGACGCTCGGCCTCGGCCTTCTGCCTGGCCTCCTCCTCCGCCTTCTCCTTCGCGGCGGCGGCCTTCTCCTTCGCGGCGGCGACCTTCTCCTCCGCCTCCTTCTTCGCGGCGGCGGCCTGGTCCTTGGCCTCCTTCTCCACCTGGGCGGCGGCCTCGGCGGCGGCCTTGTCCTCGGCCTGGCTCTGCTGCTGCTCGACCTGAGCCATGATCCGGGCGCGCAGCACCTCGCCGGCGCCGGAGGTGCTGCCCTGCTCGGCCTCGTCGGCGACCGTGCCGATGCTGCTGAGCGGGGTGGCGGAACCCTGGGGGGTTTCCTCGTCGGAGATGAGGGAACCGACAGAGGGAAGGTCCGGCATCGAGATCGAGACCGGCGGCTTGCCGGTCTGGGCGCTGGCCATACCGCCACCGGCGACGGCGGCTATGACACCGACGCCCAGGACGGTGGAGCTGCGGGCGAGGCCGCCGCCGCGCTGCTTGCCGACGCGGTGCCGACCGCGTACGGGGAGCAGGGACTCCGCGGTGGGGTTCCACTCCTCGAAGGGGCCCTCGTCGGTGCGGATGCTGTCGTAGCCGAAGGTCTCGCTGTCGCGCTGGCTCGGCATGAAGGGGGCCTCAGGGGCAGGACGGTTCGACGCCACGTGGGGCGCACTCCTTTCCTTCCTTATCGCCTACCGGGTTAGCTGACGGGTTCGGAGCAGGAAGGTCTCCTACGCGCGTATACCGTCCGTGTCTCCACGGGGCATTCACGCGATTCACCCCAAGGTGTTGGTTCCCCGGTTCCCTTGCGGGATTCGGCGCGTGCGCACGGAGCCGACTCGTGTGACGGCTGGGACGACCGCGCTGCGTTATCGAACGTTAATAGACGGAGGGGTCGTATTCCAAGCCGTTCCTCTTGATCGTTAACGATTTCCATACGGACTTAAGCACCACGACCGCCCCAAAACGGGTGAGTTGACTTCCCCTCATCCGTCACACCTTATCTGACGGTGCATCAGTTGTTATGCGCAGCGAGGCGCTGCGATCACCCGGCGTGACATCGGCGCGGAAGGGCCCGGAGAACGCGCCCTCGGAACCTCCACCGGAGGACGGGAACGGAAGACGGAAACGGAAGACGGAAACGGGAGACAGGAACAGGAACGGCCGAGGGCCGGAACCCTTTCGGATTCCGGCCCTCGGCCTTCAGTAGCGGGGACAGGATTTGAACCTGCGACCTCTGGGTTATGAGCCCAGCGAGCTACCGAGCTGCTCCACCCCGCGTCGTTGTGTAACCAGCATACGGCATCCGCGGGGCACTTCGCACACCCATGACCGCCGCCCCTCCGTCACCGGCCGGTCAGATGGCTGTTCGGTGCCTCGGCGGCCTCCTTGTGCTCCGGCAGGACGACGACCAGGGCCCCCTCCGCGGCCAGCACTCCGCTGCCGTCGGCGCCCGCCACGAAGGTGTCCGGCTCCCGCCACGCGGTGACCACCCGCCGTACCCCCGCGTCCAGGATCAGCCGGGCGCAGGGCGCCGGACGGGAGGCGCGGCGGGCGCAGGGTTCCAGGCTGGAGTACACGGTGGCGGTCGCGAGCCGCGGGTCCACGGGGTCGATCTTGGCGAGGGCGGCCTCCTCGGCGTGCACCACCGGGTCGCCGCCCTCGCGGGAGTGGCCGCGCGCCAGCTCGGTGCCGTCGGCCGCCACGACCACCGCGCCCACGCTGAACGCCGTCCGAGAGGGCGGGCACCGGTCCGCCAGTTCGCAGGCGAGGGCCAGCCAGTGGTGGTCGGCGGCGACGGGGAGCGGGCCGGCGCCGGGGGCGGTGGGCTCGTAGCGCATGAGGACGACGTCGCCGATGGGACGGGTCTCCAGCAGCCGCAGCCGGCCGCCCTGGTAGGTGCCGGGGCCGAAGAGGCGGGCGGCGCCCGGGTCGCCGACGAAGAGCGGGGCGAGGACCAGCTGGAGCTCGTCGGCGAGGCCCTGGGTGAGGAGCTGGGTGTGGATCAGGCCGCCGCCCTCGACCATGAGCCGCCGGACGCCGTACGCGTCGTACAGGTGCGTCAGGAGCCGCCGCCAGTCGAGGTCGGCGCCGAGCGGCACGATGTCGGCGGCGAGACCGTGGGCGCGGGCGCGTTCGGCGCCCTTGTCGGTCGTGTAGAGGGCCTTCGCGCCGCCGGTGTGCCAGAACCGCGCCGCCGGGTCCAGGTCGCCCGAGCCGCTGACGGTGACCTTCAGCGGGTATGCGGGGCGGCCCGAGGCGACCCGGACGGCACGCCGCTCGGGCGCGTTGACCAGCAGCCGGGGGTTGTCGGCACGGATCGTGCCGGCGCCGACCAGGATCGCGTCGACCGACGCCCGTACCTCGTCGACCCGGTCGAAGTCCTCCGGGCCGGACAGCAGCAGCCGCTCGGGGCCGGTGTCGTCGAGATACCCGTCGAGCGAGACGGCGGCGGACAGCAGGACGTACGGGTGGGGCATCGACGGCGCTCCTGACAGGGACGGCTGGGCTGGGCTGGGCGAAGAGAGTCTTGCACCCGGTGTGTCCCCGCGCGGAGGGAAGCCGTACGTGTGCCACCGCCATGTGGCGCGAACCGTACGGCGCGGGCCGCCGCCGACACGCCGTTCATCGCCGGATACGTCCTCGTCCTCGCCGTACTCGGTCCGGTGCTCGCCAAGCAGTCCCCTCTGCTCGCGCGCGCCCTGCGCGCCGTCCAGGCCCGGCTGCCCGACCGCGGCTCGTCCCGGGACACCGGGCCCGACCCGGACACCGGACCCTCGTCGGGCACGGGGCTCCCCCCGGACCTGGACGCGGGGCCCGACGGAAGCCCGGACGCCGGGCCCGTGCCCGAGCGGGAGCCCGCCGAAGCCGAGCGCTAGGCGCACGGGGGCGGGTATCGGCCGCACGGGGAACGCCCGAGAGGGAAAACCCGTCGGCCGAACGGGAACTGACGCTTGATCAGGTTCCAGTCAGGGCCCGTCAGGGTTCGATCAGCCCCACCCGGATGGCGTACCGGGTGAGTTCCAGCCGGTCCTTCAGGTCGAGCTTGGCCAGCAGGTTCGCGCGGTGGCGCTCCACGGTCTTGGGGCTGATGACGAGGAGGTCGGCGATCTGCTGCGAGGTGTTCCCCTCGGCGACCAGCTTGAGGATCTCCTCCTCGCGGTCGGTGATGGCCTTCGCGGGCAGGTTCCGGCCGTCCCGGGCGAGTTCGAGGTAGTTGCGGATGAGGGCGTTGACCGCGCCCGGGTAGAGGAACGGTTCGCCGCGCATGGTGGCCCGGCAGGCCTCCACCAGGTCGCGGTCGGCGACGGACTTGAGCACGTAACCGGAGGCACCGGCGCCCAGCGCCTCGAAGAAGAACTGCTCGTTGTCGTACATGGTCAGAATGAGGATCCGCGTCTGCGGCAGGGTGCGGGAGAGCTCACGGGCCGCCTGGAGGCCGGTCAGGCGGGGCATGGCGATGTCGAGGATGGCCAGGTCGGGTTCGTGGATACGGGCCTGTTCGAGGGCTTCGGCACCATTGTCGGCCTCGGCGACGACGGTCAGGTCCGGTTCGCCGTCGAGGATGAGGCGTACTCCTCGGCGGACCAGCGCGTGGTCGTCGGCGAGGAGGATGCGCGTAAGGGCGCCGCCGCTCTCGGCGCCGGTGGGGGTGCTGGTGGGGCCGGGCTCGGTCATGTTCGGTGTTTCCGGTCGGGGACGGTGGTCGCGGGTGGCGGTGTCCGCACGGGCGCGGGACCCCGTACGGGGACAGG
The DNA here is from genome assembly GCF_042655885.1 of Streptomyces chlorus. Lineage (NCBI taxonomy): Bacteria > Bacillati > Actinomycetota > Actinomycetes > Kitasatosporales > Streptomycetaceae > Streptomyces > Streptomyces chlorus. The sequence continues at coordinate 187,999 of NZ_JBHSOA010000012.1, read as the reverse complement.
GACGGCGAGGCGTACTCGGGTCCCGCCGCCGGCGGCGGGGCCCACATCGAGGTCGGCGCCGACGAGCAGGGCCCGCTCACGCATCCCGAGGATGCCGGCGCCCTCGGACGCGGCGCCGATGCCGTGGCCGTCGTCCCGCACGCGCAGCTCCACTCCGGAGGGGGTGCGGCGCAGGGAGACCTCCGCGCGTTGGGCGTGCGCGTGCCGGGCGATGTTGGTGAGCCCCTCCTGGGCCACCCGGTAGAGGACCAGTTCGGCCTCCGGGCCCAGGTCGGGCAGGCCGGGGTCGAGGCGGTGCTGGACCGACAGGCCGGGGCCGCCGAACTCGGCGGCGAGTGCCTTGAGGGCGCTGGCCAGCCCGAGTTCGTCCAGGACGCCGGGGCGCAGCCGGCGGGCGATGCGCCGGATCTCGTCCAGGCTGCCCCGGGTGGTCTCCTGCACCAGGCTCAGTTCCTCCCGCAGTTCCGGCGGGGCGTGGTCGGCGACCCGCTTGAGCTGGAGCAGGACGGCGGTGAGGCTCTGGCCGACCTCGTCGTGCAGTTCCTGGGCGATCCGGCGGCGTTCGTCCTCCTGCGCGGACAGGGCGCGGGCGCTGCTCGTGGCGCGTTCGTCCTCGAGCCGGTCGAGCATCGTGTTGTACGTGCTGATCAGCTCGGCGATCTCTCCGCGCCCGGCGACCTCGGGGCGCTGTCCGGGGCGCAGCAGGTCGGTGGTGGACATGGCGCGGGTGACCCGCTGCAGCGGGGCGAGGCCGACGCGCAGCAGCAGCGCGTTGGCCCCGAGCATGGCGGCCAGTCCCACGGTGAGTACGAGGGCCTCGGTGAGCAGGACCGGGGTGGAGACGGTGACCGGTCCGAGCAGCAGGACTGTGGCCGTGATCAGCACGACGGCGTTCAGCAAAAAGATCCGCCAGAACAGTGGCACCCAGTACCGCCTCCTCACCGTGTCCCTCCGGAGCCGTCCGTCGTCGTACGGCCGTCCTGCTGTGCTTATGCCCCGGAACCACCGTAGTGCTGCCCTGATGCCACCCTGGTCTTTCCCTGATACCGCCGTGACCCGGCCCTGTCCCGGGCCCTGCCTTCCTGGCCCTGCCTCCTGTGGGTCCTGCCCCTGGGACTGCCTGCCAAGCAGCACCCCCCACAGGACGCTGCTTGGCAGGGGTGCAGCCTGGGGCGGCTCTGCTGTCGTAGGCTCCCGTGCCGCGGAGCTTTGGGCGGCCCGCGCGACCGGGGGCGCGGGCGCGGGCCGTCATGCCCCAGCGTGAGCGCTGGTCCGACGGTGCGCCATCCGTGACAGTCCCCATTTTTCCCGTGGGTGTGCGGTGCCCGGCCCGGTCCGCGTACAGCCTGGCCCCCCGCGAAGATGAGGGCCGCACCCGATGGTCGCGGGGCCCCCGGGCGGGTGATCCTTGAAGTGGACGCAGGCCCGTCCCCGCCGAATCACCCCGTACCGGGCGGGTGATGACCTCGGCGCACGGGCAAACTCCCATGGCCGGCCCGATGGTGGAGTGTTGAGTTCTTGAGGCCGGCGTTTCACTTTTCCGCCCCGGCGTCGGTTGCCACGGTACCGACGCCCGGAGGCGCTGCTTCGGAGGTGGTGGCCGGCCGTCTCACCGTGCTGCCACCGTTCGGGAAGGAGGAGACGTGCCCCAGTCCGACGACAAGCACCTCGTCGATCTCGCGGCCCGATTCGAGCAGGACGACCCGCGTTTCGCCCGCTCGATGTCCAGCGGACGGCCCACCCGGCCCCGCGAATACCGACGCGCGCGTGCCTGGTGGGTGCTGGGGATCGGCCTTGTCCTGCTGACCGTCGGCCTGATCATGCCCGACGGGCTGCTCATCGCGACAGGTCTGGTGCTCAGCGGAATCGGCGTGCAGCTGTTCGACCCGTACCCGCCGCAGACGGACGGCCGGCAGCGGCACTCGGCCCGCTGAGAGCGCGGGCTGCCGGGATCATTCCACATTCACGCATGTCGCTTTGTCATGTCATGCGACGCTTTTCCCAGCGCACCCCAGTTTGGGGTGCGCTAAAATCTTTACCAAGCGCTTACGCTCCGTTGAGCAGTGTTCCGCTCTTTCGTCGAGCGTTGAACTCTGCACGTTGAGTACTGGGCACTGAGTGCGGTGTACCGAGTGCGCCGCGTCCTGGGTGCCGCGTACCGATCGCCGAGCGTTGCCGACCGGTTGAGCCGATGAGAAGAAGAACGGGGGCGTGACATGGGTCGAGTGATCCCCGTACGTGTCGACAACGCTGCCCGCGACGGCGTCCCGGATACCGGCGGCGCCGTCTGCCGCCCGAGCAGCAGCCCGCGGCGCTGACGCGCCCTTCACCAGCCGCGGGCGTCGCCGGCTCCCACCCCGGGCGCTGCCCGTGCCGTACCACCCCCTCGGCCCCCTCGGCCCGAGGCCCCGCGGGCACTCTCCCACCTCGTAGGGGACACACCCGGCTCACCCCCGGTGCCCCGTCCCCCAACACCCCGGCACCCGACCCCGGAAGCCCTTCGCCAGGCACCGCACCCGCCGTTCCGGCACCCGCTCATCAGGCACAGACTCCGACACCGCATCGATCCACGGAGGTCAGACGCTCGTGCACAACACCACCGCCCTGCTCATCGAACTCGGAGCGATCATCCTCGCCCTCGGGCTGTTGGGCCGGTTCGCCGGACGGGTGGGCTTCTCCCCCATACCCCTCTATCTCCTCGCGGGGCTCGCCTTCGGCCACGGCGGCATCCTGCCCCTGCAAGCCAGCGAGGAGTTCGTCGCCACGGGCGCCGAGATCGGTGTCATCCTGCTGCTGCTGATGCTGGGGCTGGAGTACAGCGCGTCGAGCCTCGTCACCACCCTCAAGACCCAGTACCCCTCGGGTGCCGTCGACTTCGTCCTCAACGCCGCCCCCGGCGCCATCGCCGCGCTGCTCCTGGGCTGGGGGCCGGTCGCCGCCGTCGCCCTCGCCGGAGTCACCTGGATCTCCTCCTCCGGGGTCATCGCCAAGGTGCTCGGCGACCTCGGGCGCACGGGCAACCGCGAGACGCCGGTCATCCTGGGCGTCCTGGTCATGGAAGACCTCGCCATGGCCGTCTACCTGCCGATCCTCACCGCCCTGCTGGCCGGAGTCAGCCTCGCGGGGGGCAGTGTCACCCTGCTGATCTCCCTGGGCACCGTCGGCGCCGTCCTCTACATCGCCCTGCGCCACGGACGCATCGTCAGCCGCGCGGTCTCCTCCGACAACGCCGAGATGCTGCTGCTGGTGGTGCTGGGGCTGACCCTGCTGGTCGCGGGCGTCGCCCAGCACCTCCAGGTGTCGGCCGCGGTGGGCGCGTTCCTGGTCGGCATCGCCCTGTCCGAGGAGGTCGCCGAGGGTGCGCACGGCCTGCTGTCACCGCTGCGGGACCTGTTCGCCGCGGTGTTCTTCGTCTTCTTCGGGCTGCACACCGACCCGGCGGACATCCCGCCGGTGCTGCTCCCGGCGCTGGCCCTGGCGGTCGTCACCATGCTGACGAAGATCGCCACCGGCTGGTGGGCCGCACGTCGGGCGGGCATCCCGTCCAAGGGCCGCTGGCGTACCGGCGGCACGCTGGTGGCGCGCGGCGAGTTCTCGATCGTCATCGCCGGTCTCGCCGTCGGCACGGAACCCCGGATCGGTCCGCTGGCCACGGCGTACGTCCTGATCCTGGTCGTCCTCGGCCCCCTCACCGCCCGCTGGACCGAACCGCTGGCAAGCCGCCTCACCCGCCGCTCGCCGGACAAGCCGCAGAACACCACCCCGGTCGACCAGTCGGAACCGGTCCACGCGGGCGGCTGACCGCCGACACGACGAAGGGCCGGGCACACCCGCCCGTCGGGAACAGGTCGACCGCCGGGACGAGGCCCTCACGACCCGACGGTCGACCCGGCCGGCGCGCACCGACCGTCATCGCCCGCCCGGCGCGCACCGCCCATCCACTCATCCACTCATCCATTCATTAAAGAACGACCGTTCTTGACCGATCGTTCTTTAATCCCGTACGGTCATGGACATGGGACGACCACGCGCCTTCGACACCGATCAGGCCGTCCGTACCGCAGCCGTCCTCTTCGCCACCCACGGCTACGAGGGCACTTCGATCGACGACCTGGTCACCGCCACCGGCATCCACCGGGGCAGCCTCTACAAGGTCTTCGGCTCCAAACGGAGCCTGCATCTGACCACTCTCCGCACGCACCTCGACCACGAGATCCACCCGGCCGCCGCGGCCATCGCCACTCTCACCGACCCCGAGCAGGCCCTGACCGCGGCCATCGCGTCGTACGACAACGGTCCGGCAGCCGGGCTCCTGCTTCTCTCCGCCGCCGAACGCGCACCCCATGACCCGGACGTCGCCGCGCTGGTCGCGGAAGGGATCACGGCACTGGAGGACGCCCTGCGCCCCTCTCACGGCGACGATGCCCCTCGGCTCGCCTCCACCGTCCTCGGCACCCGTCTGCGGCTGCGAGCCCAACCGACCACCTCCAAGGAGCACTGACATGGCCCTGATCTCCATCGACCGCGAACGAGGCCTGCTGACCGCCGAGTTCCAGGGCCTCGACAAGCTCTGGACATTCAGCAGCCGCCTGGAGATCCCCCTCGCCCACATACGCGGTGCCACACACGACCCCGGCATCGCCCGCGAACCCAAGGGCATCAAGGTCGGCGGCACGCACTTTCCCGGACTGATCACCGCAGGCCGCTTCCGCCGCGACGGTGAACGTCTGTTCTGGGACGTGAAGAACCCGGACAAGGCGATCGTCATCCAGCTCGCCGACGCCGAGCACTACGACCGGCTCATCCTCGAAGTCGACGACCCCCGAGCCACCGTCCACCTCATCGAACAGTCCATCGCCCGCGGCTGAACCACACGAGGAACCAGTCACCCCCGTAGCTCCGTAGCTCCGTAGCTCCGTAGCTCCGTCGGCCCGCTGTCACAGCGACCGATCAGGCGGTGTCTTGAGGTCGGCCCCCTGGGAACGGTCGAACTCTTGAGACGACGGAGACACCATGACTGAGAACACCGACGTGGTCGTGATCGGCGGCGGATACGCCGGCGTCATGGCGGCCAACCGCCTGACGCGGCGCGACGACGTGACAGTGACCCTGGTCAACCCGCGCCCGGACTTCGTCGAGCGGATCCGCCTGCATCAGATGGTGGGCGGATCCCACGACGCGGTCGTCGACTACCGGGACATCCTGGCCGACGGCGTCCGGCTGATGGTCGACACCGTGACCCGGATCGACGCGGCCGGGCGCGGCGTGGCGTTGGCGACCGGCGGCACGGTCGGCTACGACTACCTGATCTACGCGGTGGGCAGCGGCAGCGCCGACCCGGGTGTGCCCGGAGCGGCCGAGTTCGCGTACCCGATCGCCACCCTGGAGGCTGCGGAGCGGCTGCGGCCGGTCATCGAAGCCGCGCCCGCTACGGCCGCGGTGACGGTGATCGGAGCCGGTCCGACCGGCATCGAGACCGCCGCCGAACTGGCGGAGGCCGGCCGCGCCGTGACCCTGGTGTGCGGTGGGGTGCTCGGCCCGTACCTGCGTCCCCGGGGCCGGCGCTCGGTGGCCGGGCGGCTGGCGGCGCTCGGGGCGACCGTGCTCGAAGGCCCCGACGCGAAGGTGACGGCGGTGACGCGCGACACCGTACGGCTCGGTGACGGCCGGGAGCTGCCGAGCGAGGTGACGGTATGGACCGCCGGATTCGGCGTGCCGGACCTGGCCGCCCGCAGCGGGCTGAGCACCGACGCCCTGGGCCGACTGCTCACGGACGAGACACTGACGAGCGTGGACGACGCGCGTATCGTCGCGGCCGGGGACTCGGCGGCACCGTCGGACCTGCCGCTGCGGATGAGCTGCCAGGCCGCGATGCCGCTGGGCGCGCGGGCCGCCGACACCGTACTCAGCCGGATCGCCGGTGAGCGGCCCTCACCCCTCAACCAGGTGTTCGCCGGCCAGTGCATCAGTCTCGGCCGACGCGGCGGCATCTTCCAGTTCGCCCACAGGTACGACGTCGCGGTGTGGTTCCACATCGCCGGCCGCCCCGGCGCGAAGCTCAAGGAGTTCATCTGCGGGGGAATCGTCAAACACCTGTCCGACGAGGCACGCAGGCCCGGCTCGTACAACCTGCACCGCGTCCCAGGAGGCCCCCACCGCCAACGACTCCTGCGGACCAGGCCGGCCAAGGCGCCGGCCACCCCCTGACCCCACCCCGGGAGGGGTGCCGTCGACGTCACGAGTCGCGTGGGGTCACCAGGCCGGATTCGCAGGCCAGGACCACCAGCTGGGCCCGGGTTGGACAGGCCCCGCGCGACGAGAACGACGGCCTCGCGTTCGCGGCTGGTCAGCTCTTTCAGGCCCAGGCCCAGGCTCAGGCCGATGTCGGTGAGGGGCGGCTGGTCCACGTACCGGTTGATCAGCCTGCGGGTGATCGCCGGGGCCAGCAGGGCGTCGCCACGCGCGGCAACGCGTACAGCGTGCAGGAAGTCCTCCGGCAGGATGTCCTTGACCAGGAATCCGGCGGCGCCGGCGCGCAGCGCGTTGAAGACGTGTTCGTCCAGAGCGGCGACCCGGTCGGCTTCCTCCCCGCGCGCCGTCACCACGATGATCGCCGCGCGGGAGCGGCTCCGCATCCGGCGGCAGACCTCGACACCGTCCAGGCCGGGCAGCCCCAGGTCCAGCAGCACCACATCGGGCTCCGGGACCGCTGCCAGCGCTTCCCTCCCGGTGCCGACGCTGCGCGCCCGGTACCCGGCCCGCTCCAGGCCCAGCACCAGGGAGGCGGCGATCCCCGGGTCGTCCTCGACCACCAGCACAAGCACACCGAAATCATATGTTTTCGCCATCCGTGCCAGGATTGACCGACGGACCCGTCGCTGAAGACCGTTCGGTCCTGCCGTCCGGCGCGGTGCGCGCGGTTGCATGGACACCCGGAGAAGCTGTCGCGCCCGTCGGAGTGACGTGCCTGGAGAAGCCGGAGGGCCACTGTCGTGTCGCACACGGGAGACACCGGAGACGGGCAGAGGCCGAAGGCCCGCGGTGTCCGTCGCCTGCTCGAACCGGCGCTGCTGGCCGCGACGACGGCCACCCTGCTGAGCGGGGGAATCGCCTGGTCGGCCGGGAACCGGGGCGTGGCCGACGCCTTCTGGGCGGCCGGCACGGTACTGGCCGTCGGTCCCGCCCTGGCCTGGGTCCTGGCCGCATTGCGGAAGGGACGGGCCGGCGTCGACCTGATCGCGGTGCTGGCGCTGGCCGGGACCCTCGCGGTGGGCGAGTACCTGGCGGGTGCGCTGATCGCGTTGATGCTGGCGACCGGCCGGGCTCTGGACGCCGCGGCCGAACGCCGGGCCTCCCACGACCTGCGAACCCTGCTGAAGCACGCCCCCCGCTCGGCCCGCCGCCGGACCGGCCAGGAAGTGGCCGTGGTCCCGCTCGCCGATGTCGTCGTCGGCGATGTGCTCGTGGTCGGCCCCGGAGACGTGGTCCCCGTCGACGGCAGCGTCCTGGCCGGTCCGGCGGAACTCGACGAGTCCGTGCTGACCGGCGAGTCCGCCCAGGTCGAGCGCGGCACGGACGAGCCCGTACGCAGCGGCGTCGTCAACGCGGGCGGTGTCTTCGAAATCCGGGCGACCGCCACCGCGCAGGACAGTACGTACGCGGAGATCGTACGGCTGGCTCAGCACGCGGGCGCGGAGCGGGCACCGACCGTGCGACTGGCGGAGCGTTACGCGGCCTGGTTCCTGCCGCTGTCGGTGGGGTTGGCCGGTCTCGCCTGGCTGCTGAGCGGATCCGCCGTCCGGGCGGTCGCCGTCCTCGTCGTGGCGACCCCCTGCCCCCTGCTGCTCGCCGCACCGGTCGCCGTCGTCTCCGGGCTGTCGCGGGCGGCCCGCCGCGGTGTCATCGTCCGGGACGGCGGGGCGCTGGAGCGCCTGGGCCGGGCGCGCACCCTGGTGATCGACAAGACCGGCACCCTGACCGTCGGCCGACCGCGCGTCCTGGCGGTCACCGCCGCCCCCGGGCGGTCCCCGTCCGAGGTGCTGCGACTGGCCGCCTCACTCGACCAGGTCTCCGCGCATGTGCTGGCCGACGCGATCGTCCGCGAAGCCCGGACCCGGGGCCTCGCGCTGTCCATGCCCGCCGACGCCGCGGAGGAACCCGGCCGTGGACCCGTCGGCACCGTGGACGGCCTCCGTCTCGGCGTCGGCAAGTGCTGCCTCCCTCAGACGGCCCTCCCCGACTGGGCCCGTGCCGTGGACAACCGCGCCGTTCTCGACGGGGCCGCCATCGCCTGGCTCACCGTCGACGACGCCCTCGCCGGTGCCGTCCTGCTCCAGGACCCGCTGCGCCACGACGCCCCGCGCACCGTCCGCCGGCTGCGGTCGGCGGGGCTGACCCGGCTGCTCATGCTCACCGGTGACCGCGCCGAGCCCGCCCGCGAAGTGGGAGCCGTGCTGGGCCTTGACGAGGTCCGGGCCGGTCAGCTCCCCGCCGACAAGGTCGCGGCGGTACAGGCGGAACGCGCACGAGCCGTCACCCTCATGGTCGGCGACGGCGTCAACGACGCACCCGCCCTGGCCGCGGCCGACATCGGCGTGGCCATGGGCGCCCGCGGCTCCACCGCGACCTCCGAAACCGCCGACATCATCCTCACGACCGACCGGGTGGACCGCCTCGCCGACGCCATGGAGATCGCCGTACGGGCCCGCCGGATCGCGGTCCAGAGTGCCGCGGGCGGGATGGCGATGTCGCTGGTCGCCATGATCGCCGCCCTCCTCGGATGGCTGCCCCCTGCTGTCGGAGCCCTGCTTCAGGAAGCCATCGACATCGCCGTCATCCTCAACGCCCTGCGCGCGCTGCTGCCGGCTCGTGGTGCCCGTACCGCTCTCGAACCGGACGCCGAGGATCTCATCCACCGCTTCGCGGCCGAACACGACGACCTCAGGGACGCCCTGGACGCCATCCGTGAAGCCGCCGGCCTGCTCTCCGCGCAGGACGGCCCGGGATCGCTGGCCGCCGTGCGCCACATCGACCACCTGCTCACCACTCGGCTGCTCCCCCACGAATACGCGGAGGAACACCAGCTCTACCCCGCGCTGAACACACAACTCGGCGGACCGGAAGCCACCGAAACCATGAGCCGGGCCCATACCGAGATCGCACGCCTGGCCCGCCGCATCACGACCCACCTCCGCATGGCGGACGAGGCAGGCGCACTGAGGCCGGAACAACTCGACGACCTGCGCGCCTGCCTGTACGGGCTCCATTCCGTTCTCCGCCTGCACTTCAGCCAGGAGGAGGAGAGCTACTTCTCACTCGCTCCCTGAGCCGTTCGCAACCCGGTGCGGTTGATGGCCCGACGGGCATGCAGGGCAACGTCGGGGCCGATGTCGATGGTGGTGATCTGCCCATCGTCGCCGACGAGTTCGGCGAGGGTGGGGGTCGGCAGCTGCTTGCCGTGGAGTGTGCACGAGGGTGGTTCAACTCGATCGTGTAGCGGTTGGCTTCCGGGCTTGCAATGTCCTGGTGTGCCGGCGGGACGACGACGCCGGTGGAATCACGTGACAGTTCCCAGCTGGGGTCATCAAGCCGGGAGGCAAGGCGGAGACCACCACAGTGCGGGAAACCTTGGACGAGACAGGTGTCCACTGCGCGGTCCGGCAGCACCTCGGAAACCGACTTCACCCCGTGACCGGCGTGTTGTGCGAGTACTTCCTGTGCGAGTACCTGGCCGGTGAGGCCACCAACAGCGACGCGGCCGAGAACATCGACGTCATGTGGGTCCCCAGAAACGCGGTGCCCCGCTTCATCCCCGTCGATACGATCTTCCCACCCATCCTGGCCGTCATGGAGGAGCAGACGTGACGCAGCAGAACACGGACGAGCGGCCCGGCATCGCCGCTGCCATCGTCGTGAACGAGGGGCGTGTGCTGATGGTGCGCCGCCGGGTCAGCGAGGGACAGCTCTCCTGGCAGTTCCCGGCCGGAGAGGTCGAGCCCGGCGAGGCCCGCGAGGATGCCGCAGTGCGGGAGACCCAGGAGGAGACCGGGCTGGCAGTGGCGGCCGTAAAGCTACTCGGCGAGCGCGTCCACCCGAAAACGGGCCGGCTGATGTCGTACACGGCCTGCGAGGTGTTGGGCGGTACCGCCTACGTCGCGGACACCGAGGAGCTGGCCGAATTGGCCTGGGTCGCCCACGGCGAGATCCCGCAGTACGTGCCGTACGGACTGTTCGAGCCGGTACAGGAGTACCTGGACGCGGTCCTCATCTCCTGACTGGCCATGGGACCAGGGGCCATGTCCGTATCGCGGTCCTGGGACACGGCGAAGAGTGCCATGGGCCCTACGAGCCAGTTGTTCTCGGAACGGGCCCACTTTCAACCGGTGAACTTCGCTCGAAGACGTTCGTTCTCCTCTTCCAGGGCCCTGACGCGTCGTTCGAGCTCAGCTCGTGTCGGCTTCTTCGGGGGCGGCGGAGGCGTCGGCTCCGTTGGTTCCGGTGGCTCGGCGCGCAGTCCGATGGGTTCGAAAGCCACGATCGTTTGCCGGTCTTCCCCGCACTCAGGGCATCGCTTGCTGTATGCCCCAGCGGAGACGGGGTCGGTGTACGTGTAGTGCGCCTCAGTCTCGATGGTGTGACCGCAGTACAGCCGGACACGCCACCGCATGATTTCGTGGTCCTGCGTCTTGAAGGACTGCATCAGCTTGGCGACATCTTCGAACGCCTGGCGGCGGCGCTCCGCTCTCGCCGGGTCTGTCCGGCATTTGGCGTTGTCCTCCTCGACCTGATGCCGAACCGACTGTCGCGATCGCGCCGAGCGCAGCAGTGGAGAAGGTGGCGATGTCTTCCCAAGGGAGGCCGTCAGTGCTCATGCGCGGGAGAGTATCCACGGACCGGACTATCGTCTGACCAGATTGACGCGGCCGACTGGGCTCGGTATCGGCCTCTCGCCGACCAACCAAGTTGGGGGAGAGGGCGCGGATCTTCTGATGTGCGAGTCATGGTGTGACGCCATCCGCCGGCACTGACAACGCCCTCGCCGCTGACTCGATGGAGGACGGGCGGCTGCTCCCTGTGAAGTCAGGCCGAATGGAAGGGGGCAGGCCCCAGGCCGGAGCAGCCATTCTCGCCGGAGCTGCCTCCGGTGGCCATGAACTCGCTCTCGCGGCCGTCGGGCATGCGGAGGATTCCAGGCGCCGCATCGAACAGGTCGACACCATCTTCGTCCTGCACGAGGGTGATGCTCCCCGCCCAGGTGCTGTGCCGGTCGTAGCTGAAGTTCTCCACCGTCGAAGGATCAAGACGTAGCACGAGCGACGCGGTGACGGAGACCTCCCTGCCATCAGGGAAGACGACAGTGGCTGGCCCGACATAACGAGGGCGGCCGTCGTCGGGATGGAAGGGGAGTCGTGACGTCATGGCGCGAGGGTAACGCGCGTCACGGGGGACCACTTCGGGATGGCGCCCTCCCGCCGATCCTGTTCCTCGGCACCGCCCTCACCGAGCAGACTGCCGCCACAGGCACATCCGCTCACGCACGGGCCTGAAAACGAAACAGCGCCCGAGCCAGCCGAAGCTGACCCGGACGCTGCCTAGCAGGTCAGAGGGCGTTTCCCTCCCCCGTCACCGGTGGGCCCTGTGGGACTCGAACCCACAACCAATGGATTAAAAGTCCACTGCTCTGCCAATTGAGCTAAGGGCCCCAGGCGATGTTGCCCCCACGAGCATAGCGGGACGTGGGCGCGTAGTTGATCGGGTATCGGTGTGGTGGACCCGGACGTGTCCCGTCCACATGCGGCAGGGCCCGCACGACGGGTGTCGTACGGGCCCTGCCATGTCAGTCCGGTGTGCCGGGATCAGCCGTTGCGCTTCCAGCGCGGCTTGTCCTCGCGGCGGCCGAAGGAGCCGCCGCCGCTGTGCTCGTCACGACGGCCGTACGGGCGGTCGTGGGAGGCGCCGGAGCGGAAGCCGGGGCGCTCGCCCTGACGGTCGCGGTTGACCGGACGGTCGCTGCCACGGTGGCCGGCGCGCTCACCGCGCTCACCGCGCTCACCGCGGTCGTCGCGGCGGAAGCCGGGACGTTCGGTGCGGTCACGGTCGCCACCACGGTTGAAGCCGCCGCGGTCGTCACGGCGCTCGAAGGGACGGCCACCACGGTCACCGCCACGGTCACCCCGGTCGTCACGGCGCTCGAACGAACGACCACCACGGTCGCCACCGCGGTCACCCCGGTCGTCACGGCGGAAGCCGCCACGGTCACCACCGCGGTCGCCGCGGTCGTCACGACGCTCGAACGAACGACCACCACGGTCACCGCCGCGGTCACCCCGGTCGTCACGACGCTCGAACGAACGACCACCACGGTCGCCACCGCGGTCACCCCGGTCGTCACGACGCTCGAACGAACGACCACCACGGTCGCCACCGCGGTCACGGTCGCCACCACGGTTGAAGCCGCCACGGTCGTCACGGCGCTCGAACGAACGACCACCACGGTCACCGTCACGGCGGTCGTCACGACGGAAGCCGCCACGGTCGCCACCGCGGTCGGAGCGCTCGGTGTCGCGTGCGGTCTGCTGCTCCGGCAGCGAGATCTCGGCCTGGGCCGACGCCTCGGTGGCCGCCTCGGCCACCGCCGCCTCCGGGTCGTCGCCCCGCTCGCGGGCGGCCCTGGCGACCAGCCGGTCCGCCTCTTCCCGCAGTTCGGAGGCCCGGCGCTGCGCCCGCTCCAGTTCCTTGGTGAGCTGGGCGACCTCGCGCTCGGCCTGCTGTGCCGCCTTGCCCGCCGACTCGGCCTGGACCTCGGTCATCGACCGGGCGCCGGTGATCTCGGCGAGCTCCGGGTCGAAGGCCGCGCCGCCCTGGATGATGTGACGCATGGCGTCCACGCCCGCGTCCTCCATCAGCCGGAAGATCTGGCGCCGCTGGTGCGGCAGGGACAGCGACACGACGGTGCCGGTGCGGCCGGCTCGCGCCGTACGGCCGGCCCGGTGCAGGTAGTCCTTGTGGTCGCCGGCCGGGTCCACGTTCAGCACCAGGTCGATGCCGTCGACGTGGATACCGCGCGCGGCGACGTCCGTGGCGACCAGGACGTTGACGTAGCCGTCCTTGAAGTCGGCCAGCGTCCGCGTCCGCGCACCCTGCGTCATGCCGCCGTGCAGCGCGTCGGCCTTGGCGCCCGCCTCGCGCAGCTGGTCGGCGACCCGGTCCGCGCCCAGCTGGGTACGGACGAAAATGATGGTGCGGCCCTTGCGGGAGGCGATGGCCGCGGTGACCGGTGCCTTGTCCTTCGGCTTCACGACCAGGATGTGGTGCGACATGGTCGTGACGGCGCCTTGGGCGGCGTCGACCTCGTGGTGGACCGGGTTCTTCAGGTACCGGTCGACGAGGGTCTTGATCTCGTTCTCCATGGTCGCGGAGAACAACATCCGCTGACCGCCCGCCGGGATCTGGTCGAGCAGCTCGGTGACCTCGGGCAGGAAGCCCAGGTCGGACATCTGGTCGGCCTCGTCGAGAACGGCGATCTGCACGTTCTCCAGGGAGCACGCGCCGCGGTTGATGATGTCGCGCAGCCGGCCGGGGGTGGCGACCAGGACGTCGACACCGCGCTCGAGGGCGTAGATCTGGTTGCCCATGGAGGTGCCGCCGCAGACGACCTTCATCTTCAGCCCGAGGACGTCCCCGTACGGCTGGAGCGCGTCGGCCACCTGCATGGCGAGCTCACGCGTCGGCGTCAGGATGACGGCGCGCGGCTTGTGCTTCTCGGTCCGGCCGCCGGCCAGCGTGGTCAGCGTCGGCAGACCGAAGGCGAGGGTCTTGCCGGAGCCGGTGCGGCCCCGTCCGAGGATGTCCTTGCCTTCCAGGGCGTCCGGGATGGTCGCCGCCTGGATCGGGAAGGGGCTGGTCACGCCGTTCTGCGTGAGCTTGCGCACGACCCCCTCGGACAGACCGAGGGAGGCGAAGGTGAGCTCGGGGGTGCTGTCCGCGCTGTCACCGTCGTCGGCGACGTCGATGTCACCGTCGACGGCGACGGCGACGTCGGTGATGACGTCCGTGACGTCGGTGACGACGTCAGCGGTGACGACGTCGGCGGTGGTGATGGTGTCGGTGTCCTCGGTGTTCTCGGGCACGACGACGTGATCAGTACTGGCGATGGGCATACGAATGCGAAACCTTCCGGAGTCTCTTCGGCACGCGCCCGTCAACTCCGTGATTCGCAATTCGCAATATGACCGCCTCGATGCGGTCCACCACGGTAAGGGGAGAGTACGCGCCACACGGCGCGCTCTGCAGTGGCGCCGGGCAAATAGGATCAAACGATCTGCCACCATACGCACCCTTCCCCCCCGATAGCAAACCGGGAGGTCACGCGGGGGACGGGGGCAAAGCAGCGGAGCGGGCCCCTAGACCCGTACTTCGCGGGTCCCTCGATCGTGAAGATCAAGTGATCGGGATCGGTCCACGGGCGGTCGGCCCGGCGGCGTGATGGTCATCGGGCAACCGATCGCGGCGGGAACCGGTCGGTGATCATGCGCTGAGCCTTCACTAACGGGTGACCCGCGAAGTGCGGGCCTAGACGGGCGCCCCCGCCTCCGGCGCGGGCTCCCGGTGTCCCAGTTGGGTCTCCGGCGGCTCGTGCGCCGACGAGGACGGCTCCGCGGCCGTCGGCTCCGGCGGGACCGAGGGCTCCGCCGGCACCTGGGTGGGCTCCGGATCCGCCGACCGGGTGGGTTCCGGTGGTTCCGGCCGGCTGTCAGGGGTCGGCCCCGCCGGCTCACCCGGCCCGCCGTCGTCCGGCGCCGGCCCGCTCGCCCCCGGGGAGGGCGACGCCTCGGCGGCGGACGAGGCTCCCGCCCCGCCCTTCTTCCGTTTGCCCTGCTCACCCTTCTTGCCGCCGCCCTCGCGGTACTCGCTCCCGTCCTCGGCCGCCGCGGCACCATGACCGCCCTTGCCGCCCGGCACCGCAGGCCCTCCGTCGGGCACCTCGCCGTCCGAACGGCCCACGGAATGCGATGGCTCGGCCCCGCCCGACCCGCCCCCAC
>NZ_JBHSOA010000012.1:0-172938 GCF_042655885.1 Streptomyces chlorus | reverse complement strand
CCCGCCCCCACCCCCACCGACACTCATACAGCCGGCGGCAGCGACGACGGCCAGGACGGTGGCAGCCAGGCGGACAGGTACGTACAAGGGGCGCACGAGGCCACCTCCGGTCGGAATGCTGGGTCGGACTGTCCAACTCCCACCGCCCGCAGGAGGACACGCCGTCAGCACACCAGTGACACGCCGGTGACCTATCCGTAGCCGAGTGCGTGCAGCCGGGCGTCGTCGATCCCGAAGTGGTGCGCGATCTCGTGCACCACGGTGATCTCCGACTCGGCGACGACATCC
This sequence comes from Streptomyces chlorus, assembly GCF_042655885.1. Taxonomy (NCBI): domain Bacteria; kingdom Bacillati; phylum Actinomycetota; class Actinomycetes; order Kitasatosporales; family Streptomycetaceae; genus Streptomyces; species Streptomyces chlorus. The sequence continues at coordinate 172,650 of NZ_JBHSOA010000012.1, read as the reverse complement.
TCCCGGGACTCGCACATCCGCAGGGTCGGCCCCCGGTAGATGGTGATCCGGTCCGGCAGCACCCCCGCGTACCACTCGCCCCGCTCGGTCAGCGGAGTCCCCTCGTACAGCCCCAGCAGCTCGGGATCGTCCGTCGGCGGCTCGTCCTCGACGAACACCGCGACGTTGTCCATCAGCCGCGTCAGCTCCGGCGGGATCCGGTCGAGCGCCTCGGCGACCAGTTCCTCGAACTCCCCACGCGTCATCTCCAGCACAGATCCATTGTCGGCCATGAGCCATCCGTACGAGTCCCGCCGGGCGCCCCGCATATCCGGCGCGCCGCATGGGCATACGGGATCAATGGCACGCGTCCCCGCCGCAGTCAGGAACCTCCGACACCGCATCCGAAGGGTCCCGCGAGCCCTCACCCGCCGTCACCGCTCCCGCCGCCCCGCCGCCCCGGCGACGGCCGTCACCACCACACTCGCCGCCCGGCCGCCCCACCCCTGGAAGCGCGTCGCCGGGCTCCTCGCCGTCGTCCTGCTGGGCGCCTGGCTCGGCCTGCTGATCGTGGGCAATGTGCGCGTCCCTGTCGGCCCCATGGACACGACCATGACCCTGCGCCCGTCCCTCACGGGTGGCACGAAGATCAACGTGTCCCCCCTGGGCGCCCTCGAACTCGACAGCCACCAAGCCCCCGTCCGCCTCGACGTCAATGTCGACCAGCTCGACCCCGCCCGCTCCCAGGCCCTCGTCGACCATCCCGAGCGCTTCTCCGGGCTCCAGGACGAAGTCACCCAGGACATCGCCCGCGGCACCGCCGACCTCGCCGTGCGCTCCGTCGTCGCCGTCGTCACCGGCGCCACCGCCCTGGGCCTCGCCGTCTACCGGCGCCCCCGCAGGGCCCTGGCCGCGGGCGGCCTCGCCCTCACCCTTCTGGCCGCGTCCGGCGGCACCGCGTACGCCACCTGGAACCCGGACTCCGTCCTCGAACCAAGGTTCTCCGGGCTGCTCTCCTCGGCGCCCTCCCTGGTCGGCAACGCCCGCAGCATCGTCACGGAGTTCGACGTCTACCAGAAGGAACTGGCCCGCCTGGTCACCAACGTGACGAAGCTCTACGACGCCACCTCCACGCTCCCCGCCTACCAGCCCGACCCGACGACCCTCCGGGTCCTGCACGTCTCCGACATCCACCTCAACCCCGCGAGCTGGGCGATCATCGCCTCGCTCGTCGAGCAGTACCAGGTGGACGTCATCGTCGACTCCGGCGACACCATGGACCACGGCACCGCCGCCGAGAACGGCTTCCTCGACCCCATCAAGGACCTCGGCGCCCCCTACGTCTGGGTCCGCGGCAACCACGACTCGCTCGTCACCCAGCGCCATCTCGAAGGCCTCAAGAACGTCCACGTCCTGGACGACGGTCGGGCCAGAACCATCGCGGGCCTGCGCTTCGCCGGCATCGGCGACCCGCAGTTCACCCCGGACCGCTCCACGAAACCCGGCGCCGAGCAGTCCCAGGAACTCGCGGGCGCCCGTCTCGCCTCCGCCCTGCGGGACCAGCGTGCCGCCGGCACCCCGGTCGACGTGGCCATCGCCCATGAACCGGCGGCGGCCCGCGAGGTGGACGGCACGGTACCCCTCGTCCTGGCCGGGCACGTCCACCGCCAGAAGACCCAGGTCATGAAGTACGGCACCCGGCTCCGCATCGAAGGCTCCACCGGCGGCAGCGGCCTGCGCGCGATCGAGGGCGAACACCCCGACCCGATCGAGACCTCGATCCTCTACTTCGACCGCGACACCCGCCGCCTCCAGGCCTGGGACGCGATCAGGCTGGGCGGCCTGGGTCTGACCACGGCAGAGGTCAGCCGGCACCTCCCCAAGGAGAACCAACCAGGCGCGTCCCCGTCCGGTGCTCCCTCCGGTTCCCCGTCGGCGTCACCCACGGGACCGCCCGCCGATTCCCCCGCCGGAACCCCCTCCCCTCCCTCGTCCCCGCCACCCACCCGGCTCCCCTCCCCCACCCCTTCGACGACCACCCCGTAAACCGTTTTGGCGATCCCTCCCGGCATCACATATGCTTCGGACGTCCCCGACGCGCTGAGAAGCGCCCAGGCGGGCCGATAGCCCTCATCGTCTAGCGGCCTAGGACGCCGCCCTTTCAAGGCGGTAGCACGGGTTCGAATCCCGTTGGGGGCACGCACCACCCTGTGCGACACTGTCGTACGGAGCTTGGTCCTGTGGAGCAGTTTGGAGTGCTCGCCACCCTGTCAAGGTGGAGGCCGCGGGTTCAAATCCCGTCAGGACCGCTGAGGTTTCACGTGAAACCTCGTGGCTGGGTAGCTCAGTTGGTACGAGCGATCGCCTGAAAAGCGATAGGTCGCCGGTTCGACCCCGGCCCCAGCCACAACACACACCCCCTCCGGATTTCGGAGGGGGTGTTCTCGTGCACTCACCGGTCCTGGCGGCTCGAGGTGCGGTGAGGTCCGGGCCGGCGGGCCAAAACCGTTCGCCACACAATTCTCGAGGATGAGATCCTGGTTCCCGTATGTCCACGCACCCTGCCTCCGCCCCTTCCTCCGGCGCCCCTTCCTTCGGCGCCCCCTCCTTCGGCGCTCTCGCCTCTCGCCTGACCGAGCTCTCGCTGCGCGACACGCAGCGACTCGGGCGCAGGCTCGAGGGCGCGCGCAAGATACATAAGCCGGAGGCCAAGGCCGCCGTACTCGGCGAGATCGAGGCGGAGGTCGCCCAGGCCGAGGAGCGGATGGCCCGGCGGCGGGCGCGGGTACCGGCGGTCACGTATCCGGAGCAGCTGCCGGTCAGCCAGAAGAAGGACGTGATCGCCGAGGCCATCCGCGATCACCAGGTAGTGATCGTCGCGGGTGAGACGGGTTCCGGCAAGACCACGCAGATCCCGAAGATCTGTATGGAGCTGGGCCGGGGCGTCCGCGGGATGATCGGGCACACGCAACCTCGCCGGATCGCCGCCCGCACGGTCGCGGAGCGGGTCGCGGAGGAGCTGGACACCCCACTCGGGGAGGCCGTCGGCTGGAAGGTGCGGTTCACCGACCAGGTGAGCCCGGAGTCCACCTTCGTCAAGCTGATGACCGATGGCATTCTGCTCGCCGAGATCCAGACGGACCGTGAGCTGCGCGCCTACGACACGATCATCATCGACGAGGCCCACGAGCGGTCGCTGAACATCGACTTCCTGTTGGGCTATCTCGCTCAGCTGCTGCCCAGACGCCCGGACCTGAAGGTCGTCATCACCTCGGCGACCATCGACCCGGAGCGGTTCTCCCGCCACTTCGGCGATGCTCCGATCGTCGAGGTCAGCGGTCGTACATACCCCGTCGAGGTGCGCTACCGGCCGCTGCTCGAGGAGGACTCGGAGGACGTCGACCGCGATCAGATCACCGCGATCACGGACGCGGTCGAGGAATTGATGGCCGAGGGGCCCGGCGACATCCTGGTCTTCCTGTCCGGCGAGCGGGAGATCCGGGACACGGCGGACGCGCTGACGAAGAAGACGTACCCCCGCGCCGGGGGCGCTGAGGGGCACAGCACCGAGGTGCTGCCGCTCTACGCGCGGCTCTCGCACGCCGAACAGCACCGTGTCTTCCAGCAGCACAGCGGCCGCAGGATCGTTCTGGCGACCAACGTCGCGGAGACGTCGCTGACGGTGCCGGGCATCAAGTACGTCATCGACCCCGGGTTCGCCCGGATCTCCCGCTACAGCCACCGGACCAAGGTGCAGCGGCTGCCGATCGAGGCGGTGTCGCAGGCCAGCGCCAACCAGCGCAAGGGCCGCTGCGGGCGTACGTCGGACGGTATCTGCATCCGGCTGTACAGCGAGGACGACTTCGACACCCGCCCGGAGTTCACGGACGCGGAGATCCTCCGTACCAACCTGGCGTCGGTCATCCTGCAGATGACGGCGGCGGGCCTCGGCGAGATCGAGAAGTTCCCGTTCATCGACCCGCCGGACCACCGGAACATCCGCGACGGTGTGCAGCTGCTCCAGGAACTCAACGCCCTCGATCCGGCGCAGAAGGACCCCCGCAAGCGGCTGACGGAGACCGGGCGGAAGCTGGCCCAGCTGCCGGTCGACCCGCGGCTGGCGCGCATGGTGCTGGAGGCGGACCGCAACGGCTGTGTCCGCGAGGTCATGGTGATCGCGGCGGCGCTGTCCATCCAGGACCCGCGCGAGCGGCCGGCCGACAAGCAGACCCAGGCGGACCAGCAGCATGCCCGGTTCCGGGACGAGACCAGCGATTTCCTCGCCTACCTCAACCTGTGGCGCTATGTGCGGGAGCAGCAGAAGGAGCGCGGCTCGTCGTCCTTCCGCCGCATGTGCAAGCAGGAGTACCTGAACTTCCTGCGGATCCGTGAGTGGCAGGACATCTACACGCAGCTGCGCACGGTCGCCAAGCAGATGGGCATCCACCTCAACGAGGAGGACGCTCCCGGGGACCGCGTCCACATCTCCCTCCTCGCGGGCCTGCTCTCCCACATCGGGATGAAGGACGTGAAGGAGTCGAAGGACTCCGGGCAGACCGGCCGCAAGGACGGGAGCGGTCGCAAGGACACCGGCGGGCGCAACGAGTACGTGGGCGCGCGCAACGCCAAGTTCGCGATCTTCCCGGGTTCGGCGCTGTTCAAGAAGCCGCCGCGGTTCGTGATGTCGGCGGAGCTCGTCGAGACGTCCCGGCTGTGGGCACGGGTCAACGCGAAGGTCGAGCCGGAGTGGGTCGAGCCGCTCGCCGAGCACCTGCTGAAGCGCACGTACAGCGAGCCGCACTGGGAGAAGGACCAGGCCGCGGTGATGGCGTACGAGAAGGTCACGCTGTACGGCGTACCGATCGTCGCCCAGCGGAAGGTGAACTACGGCCGGATCGACGCCGAGGTGTCGCGCGAGCTGTTCATCCGCAACGCGCTGGTCGAGGGCGACTGGCGCACGCACCACAAGTTCTTCGCGGACAACCGCAAGCTGCTCACCGAGGTCGAGGAGCTGGAGCACCGGGCGCGGCGCCGGAACATCCTGGTCGACGACGAGACCCTGTTCGACTTCTACGACCAGCGGGTGCCCGAACATGTCGTGTCGGGGGCGCACTTCGACTCGTGGTGGAAGCACAAACGGCACGAGCAGCCGGACTTCCTCGACTTCGAGCGCGAGATGCTCATCCGCGAGTCGGCCCAGGCCGTCACCAAGGCCGACTATCCGGACTCCTGGCGGCAGGGTGCCCTCACGTTCCGGGTGACGTACCAGTTCGAGCCGGGTGCGGACGCGGACGGGGTGACGGTCCATGTGCCGCTCCAGGTGCTGAATCAGGTCACGGACGAGGGCTTCGACTGGCAGATCCCGGGTCTGCGGGAGGAGGTCGTCACGGAGCTGATCCGTTCCCTCCCCAAGCCGATCCGCCGCCACTACGTGCCGGCGCCGAACTACGCGAAGGCGTTCCTGGAGCGGACGTCGTCCCCGGAGGGGCGCAATCGAACACAGTCCCTTCAGGAGCCGCTGACCACGACGATGGCCCGCGAGCTGAAGCGGATGGTCGGGGTGCCGTTCGACGCGGACGACTTCGACTGGTCCAAGGTCCCCGACCACTTGAAGGTCACCTTCCGGATCGTCGACGAGCGGCGCCGGAAGATCGCCGAGGACAAGGACCTGGAGGCGCTCCGGCTCCGGCTGAAGCCGAAGGCCCGCCAGGCGCTCTCCCAGGCGGCGGCCGCCACGGCCGAGCGCGAGGGCGGTGAGTCGCTGGAGCGGACGGGCCTGACCGACTGGACCGTCGGCGCGCTGACCCGTGTCTTCGAGACACGGCGGGCCGGCCAGCCGGTGAAGGCGTTCCCCGCGCTGGTCGACGACGGCGACACGGTCTCCGTACGCCTCTTCGACACGGAGGCGGAGCAGCAGCCGGCGATGTGGAAGGGCACGCGTCGTCTCATCCTGCGCAATATTCCGGTGAACCCTGCGAAGTTCGCATCCGAGAAGTTGGCGAACGCTCAGAAGCTCGCCCTGTCGGCGAATCCGCACGGTTCCGTGCAGGCGCTGTTCGACGACTGCGCGATGGCGGCGGCGGACCGGCTGATCGCGGACTTCGGCGGGCCGGTATGGGACGAGGAGTCGTACCGCAAGCTGTACGACAAGGTACGCGCCGAGATCGTCGACACGACCGTCCGCGCGGTGGGCCAGGTGCAGCAGGTGCTGGCCGCCTGGCAGGCGTGCGAGCGACGGCTGAAGAGCGTCCGCAGCCCCGCGCTGCTGGCCAACCTCCAGGACGTACGCGGGCAGCTGGACGCCCTGGTGAAGCCGGGCTTCGTGACGGCGACGGGGCTGCGCCGGCTGCCGGACCTGATGCGGTACCTGGTGGCCGTGGACCGTCGCCTCCAGCAGATGCCGGCGAACGTCCAGCGGGACACGACCCGCATGGAGAAGGTCCACGAGATGCGGGACGAGTACGCCTGGCTGCTGGAACAGCTGCCCCAGGGGCGTCCAGTGCCGCAGCAGGTGCTGGATATCCGCTGGATGATCGAGGAGCTCCGGGTCAGCTATTTCGCCCACGCGCTGGGTACCGCGTACCCGGTCTCGGACAAGCGGATCGTCAAGGCGATCGACGCCGCCGTTCCGTGACGAAGAGGCGACACGGGGTGAGTTCGACCAGCGGGCCGCGGCTCCTGTACAGTCTCTTCTCGCAGCGCAAGACAGCAATCGCACTGCGAAACCTGGTCCTGTGGAGCAGTTTGGAGTGCTCGCCACCCTGTCAAGGTGGAGGCCGCGGGTTCAAATCCCGTCAGGACCGCACATTCGAAGGGCCTCGTCACCACGACGGGGCCCTTTCGCATCCCCCCACACCCCCCCCAGAGGGAGACCGCGCCCGCGGCGCAGCCGCAATCAGACACAGCAAATCCCGTCAGGACCGCACATTCGAAGGGCCCCGTCACCACGACGGGGCCCTTTCGCATCCCCCCACACCACCCCCAGAGGGAGACCGCGCCCGCGGCGCAGCCGCAATCAGACACAGCAAATCCCGTCAGGACCGCACATTCGAAGGGCCCCACCGTCAGGTGGGGCCCTTCTCGCGTCTCCGGGCCCACCCCCTCAGCCCTGTCGAGGTGGAGGCCGCGTCCGCGTCTTTCGCATCTCCGGCCCACCCTCGCCGTGGAACCCGTCTCATACGTCCTGCGCCTCCCCTCCCCGCACCCCCACCCTCCCCCACCGCCGGTGCCCGCCACTCAACGCCCCTCACCGGCCGACTGATGGCCTTTCAGGTGCTCCTGGGATTTGGGAGGCCCGCACTCCGCTTCATGCGCCTCTGCGGCCTCCTGGCGGAGGTCCGGATGTCTTGACGGGACGGGATTCCCTGGGTACCTCAGGTAGCAGGGCCGCCCACGGTGCGGCCACGGGAGGTGGCGTATGCCGACATCGGCCAGGCACGAGACGCAGGCATTGCTCCGCGCGCACCTGTCGGCTGCCTCGTCCTTCGGGCATCTCACCCGCCACTGTCCGGTCTGCCATCGCCTGTTGCGGCTGGCCATGGACTCCCCACCCCGCACCGCCGAGCGCACCGAGCGCCCGGAGCAGCCACCGCGCCCCGCCGAGCCCACACAGCCCGCCGAGCCCACACGGCCGGCCGAGTCCACGGAGCGCCCCCCGGAGCGCGTCGAAGGCGAGGGCGCCCCCACCGCCTAGCCCCACCGCCCCAGTCCCTGCGCCCCGCACCCGAGTTGCTTCACATCGGGCCCCACGCCCGCCGCTCTAGCGCATATGCCGGTGGCCCAACAAGGCGACCGGTATGTGATGGGTGTCACCGCGCGAGTTTCGGGAAGTCCGGCACTTACCCACCTCCTACAACAAGTCAATTTAATATGTGCAATTGCACTACCCCCAAAGGCCCGCACAAACCTCCGCACAGGCGCTCCCCCCAGAGCCACCCCCGAAGCCGGACAAGCCCGCACACGGGCCCCGCACGGGCCCACCCCGTGGACACCGCACCGACACACCACCGGCAGCGCACCGCACAAAAAAATCGCGCTGGACTCGGCGGAGTCCAGCGCGATCGACGACGCACCCGGTTCAGCTGCCGGGAAAGCTCTGATCGGCTTGGGTGAGGGGCCTGTTGGGGCAGTCCCCGCGTCGTGTGGAGCTGTAGGTCCGAACACCTCGGCAAGTGGGGGACCGGCCGGTTTGTCCGGGTTATTCAGTTGTTCAGGCCTCGCTGCGCTGCTGCGGAATGCCCGCGAGCAGGGCGCGAACCTCGGCTTCGCGGTAGCGGCGATGCCCGCCGAGCGTGCGGATCGACGTGAGCTTGCCGGCCTTCGCCCAACGCGTGACCGTCTTCGGGTCGACGCGGAACATGGTGGCGACCTCAGCCGGGGTCAGCAGCGGCTCGGCATCAGGGGTGCGAGCGGTCATGAGCGGCCTCCTCGGGAGAACCGAACCTTCTCGGTTCTTTCCTCTAAATTCTGCACCTTGACCCGCGTTGCCCGAAATGGCGGACGCGAGTCGAGTCGGTTATAGGACGAACGGCTTGTCCTCGGCACTACAACTACACCATCCGTCCAGCCGCGTCGGCCAAACCGATGGAATTGCCCTCCCAGGTGCTCATCAGCCGCGGAAGCCGATGGACCATGCCATAGCGGACAGTCACGCGGTTGTGACGATCAGTCACAGCCGCGATCAGGGGGCACTGGACCCCCCAAAGCACGCAATGCCGGGATTCCGCCCATAGCCGAGCACAGCAGGACGGAGGAGTCCTCCCCGGACTCCTTGTCCTATTTTGGCACGAGGGGGGGCAAGTGGCGCAAGGGCCGCGTACGTGCGGTCCGTCACCCTTGACCCGCTTGGGACATACGCCCGGATCGGCATGTACGTCCGTTGTTCGGTCCAGGTTGACGAAACCTCAGGGCGACGACAAAACCCCAAGAAGGGCGTTTGGTCAAACGCCAGTTCGTTACCGCGGCCGGAACGTCCGACCGAGCCCGTCGGAGCACTGGCCGGGCACGACCCGTCGCGGCCGGGCGTCAGTTGGCCGACCGCAGGTCCCGGACCGAGCGCCAGCGCTCCACCAGCCGCCCGTAGGCCTCCCCCGCGGTCGCCCCGTCGCCGCGGCGCAGCGCCGTGATCCCCTCGGCCACATCCGCCGCGGAGTGGTCGTCCTCCAGCGCGCCGGCCGGCAGGGCGTGCACCAGCCCGCCGTAGTCCAGTTCGACCAGCGACCGCGGATGAAACTCCTCCAGCCAGCGCCCCACGTCCACCAGGCCGTCGATCAGCGGCCCCTCGTCCATGGCGGTCTTCAGCGCCCGCAGCCCGCGCGCCACCCGCCGTCGCGCCTCGACCATGGGAGTGCGGTACCGCAGTACGGGGGCCTCACCGGTGGAGTTCGCGGAGTCGACGGAACCGGGGGAGCCCCGGGAGCCCTTGTCGTACTCGCGCTCCTCGTCCGAGACCAGCACGAACCAGTTGATCGGCACCTGCCAGGTCGCGGTGCGGATCCACGGCCGGGCGTCGGGGTGAGCAGCCAGCCAGCGCTCGTAGTCCTCGGCGGCCTGGCGCCGCACGAACGGGGGCAGGAGCGCGTCCAGGACCGGCAGGGGAAATTCCTCGGCGAGTTCCCCCAGGGCCTGCCAGCCGCGCAGCCGGGTGCGCCAGGGGCAGACGCAGACCACGCCGTCGACCTCCAGCACGAACGCGTCGTCGCTCTCCCGCACCGGGACCGGGACCGGCGGGGTCGGCACGACGTCGGCCAGGGCCAGGCGGAGTTCGTCCTGGTAGGAGGGGAGGTCGAGGCGGCGGGCGTAACGGGCCCAGTGACCGCGCTCCGGCTCGGGGAAGGCGGTCAGTGGTTCGTACACGCGCAGGTAGGCCGCGTAGGGGACGATCACCGAGGAGACCTTGGGCACGCCTGCTCCCTCCCCCGCGCACCGGCGCGAAAACCTGCGGGTCCGCCCACGGACGCCCGGGTGGCGGACGGATGGCACGGACATACGGGCAAATCGTCGCACGGCGCTCCCGCACGGGAAGCCGCGCGGAGGTGATCCTGGACACGTTGCCGCCCCCGCGGGCGGCAGGCTCTAACCTCGTGCTCACAGCCTCCGCCACCGCCCCCACCGCCACAAGCGCGGGGGAGTTTCGGGAACTGTGTCCACCCGCCGCTACTGACTCAGGAGTCACCACCGTGACCGACGTATCTGACGGCGTCCTGCACACCCTGTTCCATTCGGACCAGGGCGGTCACGAGCAAGTCGTGCTCTGCCAGGACCGTGCCAGTGGCCTCAAGGCCATCATCGCCCTCCACTCCACCGCCCTGGGCCCCGCCCTCGGCGGCACGCGCTTCTACCCGTACGCGACCGAGGAGGAGGCCGTCGCCGACGCGCTGAACCTCGCGCGCGGGATGTCGTACAAAAACGCCATGGCCGGTCTCGACCACGGCGGCGGCAAAGCAGTGATCATCGGCGACCCCGGGAGGGACAAGACCGAGGAGCTGCTGCTCGCCTACGGCCGGTTCGTCGCCTCGCTGGGCGGCCGGTACGTCACCGCCTGCGATGTCGGCACCTATGTCGCCGACATGGACGTCGTGGCCCGCGAGTGCCGCTGGACCACCGGCCGCTCCCCCGAGAACGGCGGCGCCGGCGACTCGTCCGTACTCACCGCGTTCGGCGTCTACCAGGGGATGCGGGCCTCGGCCCAGCACCTGTGGGGCGACCCCTCGCTGCGCGACCGCAGGATCGGCGTGGCGGGCGTCGGCAAGGTCGGCCACCACCTGGTGGACCACCTGCGCAAGGAGGGCGCCGAGGTCGTGATCACCGACGTGCGCGAGGACGCCGTGCGGCGGGTCCTGGACCGGCACCCGCAGGGCGTCACGGCCGTCGCCGACACCGAGGCGCTGATCCGCACCGAGGGCCTGGACGTGTACGCCCCGTGCGCGCTGGGCGGTGCGCTGAACGACGGCAGCGTGCCGGTGCTGACCGCCGCGGTGGTCTGCGGCGCCGCCAACAACCAGCTCGCCCACCCGGGCGTCGAGAAGGACCTCGCCGACCGCGGGATCCTCTACGCGCCGGACTACGTGGTGAACGCCGGCGGGGTCATCCAGGTCGCCGACGAACTGCACGGCTTCGACTTCGACCGGTGCAGGGCGAAGGCGGCGAAGATCTTCGACACCACGCTCGCCATATTCGCACGTGCGAAGTCGGACGGGATTCCGCCGGCCGCGGCGGCCGACCGGATCGCCGAACAGCGGATGGCGGAGGCGCGCGCGTCGCGCTGAACCCCGTACGGCTCCCGTACGGGACAAGGACGTGACACGTACAGGGCGCGTACGGGGCACGTACGTGACGCGTACAAGGCGCGTACGGGGCATCTGCGGTACGGATGCGGGGGCGGGCCGGTGAGTCCGCCCCCGCACGCTGTTCGCACATCTGGCCGGTACCCGCGGAGTGCCACTTCGAGAGAACTCTCACTTCTCCCGGCGGGTCGCCCCCCGACAAGTGCTTGAAAACGCACGTGACCAGGGAGAACAGGGTGCTCCGAGGGTCCCGGACGGGGCACGTCATGCGGGCGACGTACCGGATGGGCGTGGGCTCAGGTACCGTGGGAGCCCTACGGACCGGACTCTCCATGGAGAGTCCGTTCCGGACCATGAACGCGTGTCAAGACTCTGGGGCCGTCGAGCCCCGTCGTTGAGGGGGTCGAGCCATGGGGCGCGGCCGGGCCAAGGCCAAGCAGACGAAGGTCGCCCGCCAGCTGAAGTACAACAGCGGCGGGACGGACCTCGCACGCCTGGCCGAGGAGCTGGGTGCATCGCCTTCGAACACGTCACCGAATATCAATGGTGACCCTGTGGAGGACGATGAGCAGGACGACGATCTGTACGCACGGTACGCCGACCTCTATGAGGAAGACGACGATGACGAGGACGACCAGTCCCCGCCACAGCGTCGTGGCGCTTGACCTTGCACTGAATCATCAGCCCGGTCGGTGACTCCGGTCACCGACCGGGTTCTGTGCTGCCCGCCCGCGCGGTCCGGCACCGTACCGGGTGTGCTCGGCATGCTCGGTGTGTTTCGCATGCTCTGCGTGCCCGGCGTCAGGACGCCCGGCGCACCCGGTTCACCCGGCTCGCTCAGCCCGCGTAGTCACCCACCAGTTCCGCTCCCGTCGCCCGGTCGCCGCGGCCGGTGATCTCGCCGGCCACCCAGGCGTCCAGCCCTCGGTCGGCCAGCGTCGTCAGCGCCACGTCCGTGGACTCCTCCGGCACGATCGCGATCATGCCAACGCCCATGTTCAGGGTCTTCTCCAGCTCCAGACGCTCGACCGAGCCGGTCCGGCCGACGAGGTCGAAGACCGGGCCCGGAGTCCAGGTGGAGCGGTCCACGACCGCGTGCAGCCCATCGGGGACGACACGGGCCAGGTTGGCCGCGAGGCCGCCGCCGGTGACGTGGCTGAAGGCGTGCACCTCGGTGGTGGAGATCAGGGCCAGGCAGTCCAGCGAGTAGATCCGGGTGGGCTCCAGGAGTTCCTCGCCGAGAGTGCGGCCCAGGTCGTCGATGTGGCCCTCCAGGGCGAGTCCGGCCCGGTCCAGCAGGACGTGCCGGACCAGCGAATACCCGTTCGAGTGGAGTCCGGAGGCGGCCATGGCGATGACCGTGTCGCCCTCGCGGATACGGTCCGCGCCGAGCAGCCGGTCGGCCTCCACGACGCCCGTACCGGCGCCGGCGACGTCGAAGTCGTCCTCGCCCAGCAGGCCCGGGTGCTCGGCCGTCTCACCGCCGACCAGAGCGCAGCCGGCCAGCACACAGCCCTCGGCGATGCCCTTGACGATCGCGGCGACCCGCTCGGGGTGGACCTTGCCGACGCAGATGTAGTCGGTCATGAACAGCGGCTCCGCGCCGCACACCACGATGTCGTCCATCACCATGGCGACCAGGTCGTGGCCGATGGTGTCGTAGACGCCCATCCGGCGGGCGATGTCGACCTTGGTGCCGACGCCGTCCGTGGCGGAGGCGAGCAGGGGGCGCTCGTAGTTCTTCAGCGCGGAGACGTCGAAGAGGCCGGCGAAGCCCCCGAGGCCGCCGAGGACCTCGGGACGCCGGGTCTTTTTGACCCATTCCTTCATCAGCTCGACCGCTCGGTCGCCTGCGTCGATGTCGACGCCCGCGGTCTTGTAGGACGCCGCCGCGGGGCCGGCGCCAGTGTTCTCAGACATGACTGTGAGAGCCTTCGTCTCGTTGCGGCAGGGCTTACGGGCGGCGGATCGCGTCGACCGCGGCCGGCTCGGCCGTACCGGCGGCCAGCTCGGTCTCCAGCAGCCGCTTACCGAGGAGCTCGGGGTCGGGCAGATCCATCGGGTACTCGCCGTCGAAGCAGGCGCGGCACAGGTTCGGCTTGGCGATGGTCGTCGCCTCGATCATGCCGTCGATGGAGAGGTACGCCAGGGAGTCCGCGCCCAGGGTGGTGCCGATCTCCTCGACGGACATGCCGTTGGCGATGAGCTCGGCGCGGGTCGCGAAGTCGATGCCGAAGAAGCAGGGCCACTTCACGGGCGGCGAGGAGATCCGGATGTGGACCTCGGCGGCGCCCGCCTCGCGAAGCATGCGGACCAGGGCGCGCTGGGTGTTGCCGCGCACGATCGAGTCGTCGACGACGACCAGGCGCTTGCCCTTGATGACTTCCTTGAGCGGGTTCAGCTTCAGGCGGATGCCGAGCTGCCGGATGGTCTGCGACGGCTGGATGAACGTCCGTCCGACGTACGCGTTCTTGACCAGACCGGCGCCGAAGGGGATGCCGGACGCCTCCGCGTAGCCGATGGCGGCCGGGGTGCCGGACTCCGGCGTCGCTATCACCAGGTCGGCCTCGGCGGGCGCCTCCTTGGCGAGGCGACGGCCCATCTCGACGCGCGACAGATAGACGTTGCGTCCGGCGATGTCGGTGTCCGGGCGGGCCAGGTACACGTACTCGAAGACACAGCCCTTGGGCTTCGCTTCCGCGAACCGGGAAGAGCGCAGGCCGTTCTCGTCGATGGCGACGAACTCGCCCGGCTCGATCTCGCGCACATAGCTGGCGCCGCAGATGTCGAGGGCGGCGGACTCGGAGGCCACGACCCAGCCGCGCTCCAGTCGGCCGAGGACCAGCGGACGGATACCCTGCGGGTCACGGGCCGCGTACAACGTGTTCTCGTCCATGAAGACGAGGCTGAAAGCGCCCTTCACCTGCGGAAGGACCACGTGCGCGGCCTGCTCCACGGTCACCGGTTCGCCGTCGGCGGCGCGCTGGCCGGCCAGCAGGGCGGTGATCAGGTCGGTGTCGTTGGTGGCCGCCGCCCTCGGGGCGCGGCCGTTCTCCTTGGGGAGTTCGGCGACCAGCTCGGCGAGCTCCGCCGTGTTGACCAGATTGCCGTTGTGGCCGAGCGCGATCGATCCCTGCGCGGTGGCACGGAAGGTCGGCTGGGCGTTCTCCCACACGGAGGCGCCGGTGGTCGAGTAGCGGGCGTGACCGACCGCGATATGACCCTGGAGCGAACCGAGCGAGGTCTCGTCGAAGACCTGGGAAACCAGGCCCATGTCCTTGAAGACGAGGATCTGGGAGCCGTTGCTGACCGCGATACCCGCGGATTCCTGGCCCCGATGCTGGAGGGCGTAGAGCCCGAAGTACGTGAGCTTGGCGACCTCTTCGCCCGGAGCCCAGACACCGAAGACGCCGCAGGCGTCCTGGGGGCCCTTCTCTCCAGGGAGCAGGTCGTGGTTGAGTCGTCCGTCACCACGTGGCACGCCTCCGAGTGTAGGCGAGGTCGAGTGCTGGTCCGAATTGGGTACGAGGCCTCAACCGTGGATCATGCGGTGGCGAAGGCGTTGACAGTCGTTCCGTTTTCGCTGGTCAGCGTCATGCTCCGGTGATCGACCCGATAGCTGAGCGTGGCGTCGAAAAGCCGCAGCAGCCGCTTCTCGGCCTTCATGAGTGAGTCTTCGCACACCATTCGGGTCATGGTGGGCGTGTCGACGGTGATATGGCCGTCGCGGACGGTGGCGTCGGCGTTCACCTTGTTGCAGCCGAGGCTTCCGGAGACGGTGCCCTCCTTCTCGTCGAAGGTGAGGTGGGCGCGGCCCTCGGCGTCGGGGGAGACGATCTTCCACTTCGTGCCGTACAACGGGGTGTCCTCGCCGCCCTCGCTGAAACGGACGGTGTTGCCGTCCCCGGAGGTGAGGGTGAGGCGGCCGTTCTTCACCTCGGCCCGGGGGCTGTCGTCGGTGAACGCGTTCAGAAGCGCATGATCGAATTCCCTGCCCGGTCCGTCGCAGGCGACGGCGGTGCTCTTGAGGAGGTTGAGCCGGACACGGTCGCCGTCCAGGGCGCTGTCGCCCCGGAAGCTGTTGCAGCCGTAGCTGCCCTCGACCCCGCCGCCCTCAATCAGGATCATGTACGCGTCGGAGGTGGCGCGGTGGGTGGTGCCGTCCACGGTGACGCTGTCGACGTTCCAGCGGATGCCGGCGAGGGACTGCTCCGCCGTGCCCGTCGTCGCACCGACCGCGCTCGCCCGCCCGGCGTCCGCTCCCGCGCCCGCGCCTGCCTGCTCACTGCCACAGGCCGCCACGAAGGGGACGGAGAGAACGGCGGTGGCCGCCGCGAGAACAGTGCGCCGCCCGCGCCGGTCGTGCCTGTGCGTGTACATGCCGCTTCGACGGAGACGGGGTACTTCCGGTTCCCCTCACGTCGCCCGACGTCGCCTCACGTCATCAGCGGCAGGTACGGCCCGAGGTCCGCCCGCTCCCCGCTCGCGCTCACCGTGCCGCCGGCCAGCGCGTCCTGCCACGTCGTGCGTCCGGTGGCCAGGCGGAGCCAGGTCAGCGGGTCGGTCTCGACGACGTTGGGCGGGGTACCGCGCGTGTGCCTCGGCCCCTCCACGCACTGGACGACCGCGTACGGCGGGATCCGCACCTCCGTCGAGCCGCCGGGCACCTTCGCGGCGAGCGTGTCGGCCAGCAGCCGGGTGCACGCGGCCAGGGCCTGACGGTCGTAGGGGATGTCCAGGCCGGGCACGGCGGCGCCCAGGTCGTCGCTGTGGACGACGAGCTCGACGACACGGGTGACCAGGTAGTCGGTGAGGGTCATGGCGCCGGCGGGCATCGCGAGGACACGGGGGGCCGGCGCGGCGGCGAGGTACCGGGCCAGGTCCTCCTCGGTACGGGTGAGCAGGGCGTCGAGGTCGGGGGGCGCCGCGGCGAGGCCCCGGGAGCCCTCGGCGGTGACACCGGCGTGGGCGGCGGTCGCGGAGGGGTAGTCCAGCAGAGTGAGTTCGGGCTTCGCCGGTTCGTCCCGTTCCAGGGCCCGGCCGACGCTCGCGACGGTCAGGGCCAGGTGCGCGATCAGGTCCCGTACGGTCCACTCGCCGAGGCGGGTGGGCAGCGCGAGCTGCTCGGGGGTGAGGGTTTGGACGGCCGCGCGGACGTTCTCGAACTGGGCCAGCACGGCGGCCCGGGTCCTGACGGGGTCGTAGGAGCGGGTGCGTTTCCTTGCCGGTGGCATGGCGGCAGCCTATGCGGGGGTGACGCTGGCCGGTTCGGGTCGGGGCCGTCCATGAACTGGAAGTGCAGGTGCGGCTCGGGTGGGGTGGTGGAGGGAGGAGCTGACGCACAGCGACGGTGCACCCGCGTGACCCGCAGGTCATGTCCCTGTGGTGGGTCCACACTCATCACCGTGCGGATGCGGGCCTTGGAGTTCGGCGCGGCTGCCCGCCCCTCCCAGCAGTTCTTCCACACCCGGAAGCACGTTTTCAGCACCGCCTGCGTGGCCTGGGCCGGCAGGGCACCAAGCCAGTCGATCTCCTTGCGGGCCTGCCGGATGGCCGCGTCGGCAGCGGTCGGCGTACGGCGCTCTTTGGGGAGCATCGCCCACCAGTCGTGCAAGAGATTCCACATCGCACGGGCTGCGTGCGCCCGGGCGTCCATGTGATTCTCGTTGCTACGCCGAAAACTGTGAAGCCCCGCCCGGATGGGGCGGGGCTTCATACAGAACGGCGGGAGGATCAGGCCAGCAGCGCCGGGATCGTCGCCTCGTGCGTCTCGCGCAGTTCCTCGAGGGTGAGCGTGAACTCGCCCTGGAGCTCCACCGTGTCCCCGTCGACGACGCCGATGCGCGTCGCCGGGAGGCCGCGGACACCGCACATGTCGGTGAAGCGGAGCTCCTCCGAACGCGGCACGGCCACGACCGCGCGGCCGGCCGACTCGGAGAACAGGAACGTGAACGCGTCCAGTCCGTCCGGTACGACGAGCCGCGCGCCCTTGCCACCCAGCAGCGCCGACTCGACCACGGCCTGGACCAGACCGCCGTCGGACAGGTCGTGCGCGGAGTCGATCATGCCGTCGCGGGAGGCGGAGATCAGGATCTCGCCGAGCAGCCGCTCGCGCTCCAGGTCGACCTTGGGCGGCAGGCCGCCGAGGTGGTCGTGGACGACCTGGGACCAGGCCGAGCCGCCGAACTCCTCACGCGTGTCGCCGAGGAGGTAGAGCATCTGGCCCTCCTCCTGGAAAGCGACCGGCGTGCGCCGGGCCACGTCGTCGATGACGCCGAGGACCGCGACCACCGGGGTCGGGTGGATGGCGACCTCGCCGGTCTGGTTGTAGAGCGAGACGTTGCCGCCGGTCACCGGAGTGCCGAGCTGCAGGCAGCCGTCGGCGAGACCGCGGACGGCCTCGGCGAACTGCCACATGACGGCCGGGTCCTCGGGCGAGCCGAAGTTCAGGCAGTCGGAGACGGCGAGGGGCTTGGCGCCGGTCGTCGCCACGTTCCGGTACGCCTCGGCGAGCGCGAGCTGCGCGCCCGTGTACGGGTCGAGCTTGGCGTACCGGCCGTTGCCGTCGGTCGCGATGGCGACGCCGAGGCCGGTCTCCGCGTCGACGCGGATCATGCCGGCGTCCTCGGGCTGGGCGAGCACGGTGTTGCCCTGCACGAAGTGGTCGTACTGCTGGGTGATCCACTGCTTCGAGGCCTGGTTGGGCGAGCCCACCAGCTTCAGGACCTGGTCCTTCAGCTCCTCGGAGGTCGCCGGGCGGGGCAGCTTGCCGGCGTCGTCGGCCTGGAGCGCGTCCTGCCAGTCGGGGCGGGCGTAGGGGCGCTCGTAGACCGGGCCGTCGTGGGCGACGGTGCGCGGGTCGACGTCGACGATCTTGCCGCCGTGCCAGTAGATCTCCAGGCGGTCGCCGTCGGTCACCTCACCGATGACGGTGGCGATGACGTCCCACTTCTCGCAGATCTCGAGGAAGCGGTCGACCTTCTCCGGCTCGACCACCGCGCACATGCGTTCCTGCGACTCGCTCATGAGGATTTCCTCGGGCGAGAGCGTGGAGTCGCGCAGCGGTACGTCGTCGAGGGTGACGCGCATGCCGCCGGAGCCGTTGGAGGCCAGCTCGGAGGTGGCACAGGACAGGCCGGCCGCGCCGAGGTCCTGGATGCCGACGACCAGCTTCTCCTGGAACGCCTCCAGGGTGCACTCGATGAGGAGCTTCTCCTGGAAAGGGTCGCCGACCTGGACGGCGGGGCGCTTCGAGGGCTTCGCGTCGTCGAACGTCTCGGAGGCCAGGATGGACGCGCCGCCGATGCCGTCGCCGCCCGTGCGGGCCCCGTACAGGATGACCTTGTTGCCGGGGCCGGAGGCCTTGGCGAGGTGGATGTCCTCGTGCCGCATGACGCCGATGGCGCCGGCGTTGACCAGCGGGTTGCCCTGGTAGCAGGCGTCGAAGACGACCTCGCCGCCGATGTTCGGCAGGCCCAGGCAGTTGCCGTAGCCGCCGATGCCGGCGACGACGCCGGGCAGCACGCGCTTGGTGTCGGGGTGGTCGGCGGCGCCGAAGCGCAGCGGGTCCACGACGGCGACCGGGCGGGCGCCCATCGCGATGATGTCGCGGACGATGCCGCCGACGCCGGTCGCGGCGCCCTGGTAGGGCTCGACGTAGGACGGGTGGTTGTGCGACTCGACCTTGAAGGTCACCGCGTAGCCCTGGCCGACGTCGACGACGCCGGCGTTCTCGCCGATGCCGACGAGCATCGCGTCGGACTCGGGGGCCTTCTCGCCGAACTGGCGGAGGTGGACCTTGGAGGACTTGTACGAGCAGTGCTCGGACCACATCACCGAGTACATGGCGAGTTCGGCGCCGGTCGGGCGGCGGCCGAGGATCTCCACCACCCGCTCGTACTCGTCCTTCTTCAGACCGAGTTCGGCCCACGGCAGCTCGACGTCGGGGGTCTCGGCCGCGTGCTCGACCGTGTCCAGAGGCGTCCTGCTCATGCGCTTACCAGCTTCTTGAGGATCGAGGTGAAGAACGGGAGGCCGTCGGTGCGGCCGGTGCCGATCAGCGGCTCGACGGCGTGCTCGGGGTGCGGCATCAGGCCGACGACGTTGCCCGCCGCGTTGGTGATGCCGGCGATGTCGTCGAGCGAGCCGTTGGGGTTGCCGTAGCCCTCGGCGGCCTCGCCGTCGGTGACGTAGCGGAAGGCGACCCGGCCCTCGGCCTCGAGCTCGTCCAGCGTGCGCCGGTCGGCGACGTAGCGGCCGTCCATGTTCTTCAGCGGGATGCTGATCTCCTGCCCGGCGGTGTAGTCGCCGGTCCAGGCGGTGTCCGCGTTCTCCACCCGCAGCTTCTGGTCACGGCAGATGAAGTGCAGGTGGTCGTTGCCGAGCATGCCGCCGGGGAGCAGGTGCGCCTCGGTGAGGATCTGGAAGCCGTTGCAGATCCCGAGGACCGGCAGTCCCGCCTTCGCCTGCTCGATGACGGTGTCCATCACCGGCGAAAAACGGGCGATGGCTCCCGCGCGCAAGTAGTCGCCGTAGGAAAATCCGCCGCAGAGCACCACGGCGTCGACCTGGTGGAGGTTCTTGTCCTTGTGCCACAGGGCCACCGGCTCGGCACCAGCGAGCCGGATCGCGCGCCGGCTGTCACGGTCGTCGAGGCTGCCCGGGAAAGTGACGACGCCAATACGAGCGGTCACTTCACGGCCTCCGCGACTTCCTCGACCCTGACGGTGAAGTCCTCGATCACGGTGTTGGCGAGGAAGGATTCCGCAAGATCGTGGATGCGGGCGAGCGCGGTCTCGTCGACCGGCCCGTCAACTTCCAGTTCGAATCGCTTTCCCTGACGGACGTCCGAGATCCCTTCGAATCCCAACCGCGGCAGTGCGCGCTGCACCGCCTGGCCCTGGGGGTCGAGGATCTCCGGCTTGAGCATGACGTCGACTACGACGCGTGCCACTGGCACTCCCGGTGTGTGGTGCTGAGCAGGTTCCTTCAGACTACCCGGACAAAATTTCTACGCGAGTAGAGTTGGAGGAATCTACGTGACCCCGATCACGATCCGGGGTCCCGGGGAGGCCTGCTGGAAAAGATCCGGGAAAGATCCGCCTCCTGTCACGTATCTCTATTGCGCGCGGGACACGCGGACAGATTTAGTCGAGCTTCACAATGCAATGCCGGGCACTGTACAAATGAATTGTCATTAGCAGATACTTTGCCCGATTACAGGCGGACAGCCGACATCTCAGCGACGCCCGGCACGTTCATCACGGACGTCACCACAGAGGTGTCGCACGAAGGGACCGATATTCGTGGCGCAGAAGGTCGTGGTCACTCTCTTTGACGACATCGACGGCTCGGAAGCGGCGGAAACGATCGCCTTCGGACTCGACGGCAAGTCGTACGAGATCGACCTGAACAAGGTCAACGCCGACGGACTGCGGAAGGCGCTCGCGCCCTACGTGGAGGCCGGCCGCAAGCGTTCCCGCTCGGGGCGGGCGTACAGGCAGACGGAGGTCGCCCCCGATCCGGCGGCCGTGCGCGCCTGGGCCCAGTCGAACCAGATGGACGTCCCCGCGCGGGGACGGATCCCCAAGCGGGTCTACGAAGCGTTCGCCGCGGCGCGGTGAAAGGGGCCGTGGGCCGAGCGGCCGTGGGGCCGGCCGGCGGTCGAAGCGTGGCCCGCCTGGTGGGTGCGGACGTCGACGTCCGCACCCACGGCCGGGACAGCCGACCCCTCGGGACAGCCGACCACCGGCCCCTCGGAGCAGCCGACTTGCGCAGCACCCCCATTGATCAGCTAGAGTCTGGAGCACGCCGAGGGGCAAGGCCGAAAGGCCCGGCTCACGGAGTACATGCGGGTGTAGTTCAGTAGTAGAACATCCTCCTTCCAGGAGGAAGGCGCAGTGTGCAATTCCTGTCACCCGCTCTGCGTAGCCGTACCGATCAGTGCATTCGATCAGGTAGGCTGGTGCTCGCACCGACCGGTGAAAGCTGGTCGGGAGCAATGCGGACGTAGCTCAGCTGGTAGAGCGCAACCTTGCCAAGGTTGAGGTCGCGAGTTCGAACCTCGTCGTCCGCTCGGGAATCAGACCCCGGTCCACTGGATCGGGGTCTTTTCGTGCGCCCGCGTCTCCCCAGCGCACTCCGGCCTCACGTGCCGCTCCGGCCCCACGCGCCCCATACCCCGGGCCCTACCGGACTTCTGACATTTGTCATGCGCGCAGATGACAGGGCGCACTGCTGTCCAACCCATTGATCCTGAATGATCGAAGCATGCAAGGAAATGAACACGAACACGTGATCGAGGTCACCGACCTGCGCCGTGTGTACGGGGGCGGGTTCGAGGCCGTACGCGGGGTCAGCTTCTCCGCACGGCGCGGGGAGGTCTTCGCACTGCTGGGCACCAACGGCGCGGGCAAGACCTCCACCGTCGAACTGCTGGAGGGCCTCGCGGCACCGACCGGCGGACAGGTCAGGATCTTCGGGCACGACCCGTACACCGACCGCGCCGCGGTACGGCCCCGCACCGGTGTGATGCTCCAGGAAGGCGGCTTCCCCTCCGACCTGACCGTCATGGAGACCACGCGGATGTGGGCCGGCTCCGTCAGCGGCGCCCGTCCGCCACAGGAGGTACTGCCGCTGGTCGGACTGGCCGACAAGGGCGACGTACGGGTCAAGCAGCTGTCCGGTGGCGAGCGGCGCCGCCTCGACCTGGCCCTCGCGCTGCTCGGCGACCCCGAGATGCTGTTCCTCGACGAGCCGACGACCGGGCTGGACGCCGAAGGGCGCCGGGACACCTGGCGGTTGGTGCGGGCCCTGCGCGACAACGGCACGACCGTGCTGCTGACCACCCACTACCTGGAAGAGGCCGAGGCACTGGCCGACCGCCTCGCGATCATGCACAAGGGGCGCATCGCCACCACCGGCACGCCCGCCGAGGTGACCGCCGCGCAGCCGTCCCGGATCACCTTCGAACTGCCCCAGGGCTACTTCCCCGGCGACCTGCCACCGCTCGACGAGCTGGCCGTGACCGGACACGAACTGGACGGACGGACCGTCAAGCTGCACACCCGTGAGCTGCAACGGGCGGCCACCCTCCTACTGGTGTGGGCCGAGCGGACCGGTATGGAGCTGAAGGGATTGGACGTGCGCTCGGCCTCGCTGGAGGAGGCGTTCCTCGGCATCGCCCGCGAGGCCTCCGCGCACGAAACCCTCGCGCAGGAGGAGAGCACCACCACC
The DNA here is from genome assembly GCF_042655885.1 of Streptomyces chlorus. Lineage (NCBI taxonomy): Bacteria > Bacillati > Actinomycetota > Actinomycetes > Kitasatosporales > Streptomycetaceae > Streptomyces > Streptomyces chlorus. The sequence continues at coordinate 150,151 of NZ_JBHSOA010000012.1, read as the reverse complement.
GGAAAGGAGTACGCGGCATGAGCGGGACAGTCAGCACGACCAAGGGGCCGGCCGGAGGAACGGCCGAGGCGGGGAGGGGGAGGAACACCGCGGCCAGCACCCCCATGGGGCGTATGCGGGCCCTCGCCCGCGCCGAGTTGACGCTGCTGGGGCGCAGCAGGGGCACGCTCTTCGCCGCGCTGTTCGTGCCGCTGGTGCTGCCGCTCAGCCTGTACTCGGCGGCCGGCGAGATGAACCTCGACGAGGTGGGTCTCAGCATCGGCGCGGTGATCCTGCCCGGCGCGATCGGCTTCTCCCTGCTGTTCGCCGTCTACACGGCGCTCGTCGGCGTCTTCGTCACCCGGCGCGAGGAACTGGTGCTGAAGCGGCTGCGCACCGGCGAGCTGCGGGACATCGAGATCCTGTGCGGGGCCTCGCTGCCGTCCGCCGCGACCGGGCTGGTGCAGTCGCTGCTGCTGGCGGCGGGCTGCACGCTGCTGCTGGACGTGGCCGCGCCGCAGGCCGTCCACCTGTCCGTGCTGGGGCTGCTGCTGGGCCTGGTGTTGTGCGCGGCGCTCGCCGCCGTCACCGCCGGCTTCACCCGGACCACCGAGAGCGCGCAGGTCACCGCGATGCCGGTGCTCATGGTCTCGATGCTCGGCTCCGGAATGATGGTCCCGCTGGAGGTACTGCCCGATCGGCTGGCCTCCTTCTGCGAACTGCTGCCCCTCACCCCCGTCATGACCCTGCTGCGCGGCGGCTTCACGGGCAACCTGTCGGGCTCCGAGACGCTGTTCGCCGTGGCGACCGGCGCGGCCTGGGTGCTGCTGGCGGTGTTCGCTGTCCGCCGGTGGTTCCGCTGGGAACCGAGGCGCTGACGTGCTGACCGCGGGAGGCGGGGACATGAGCAGGCCGGGCGGCTGGTGGAGGCGCAAGAGCACCCCGGCGAAGTTCGAGACGTACACACGGTGGTCGTTCCACTCCTTCCCGTTGATCGAGTTCGTGGCGGTCGGCGGGCCGGTACTCGGGCGGGCAGGAAGGCTCGGGCCGGGGCTGACGGCTCTGCTGGTGTTCCTGATCGCCCTGCACTGCGCGCTCTGCGCCGTGTCCGCCTCGCATGCGCTGGACTGGCTGCGCGGGCAGCGGGAGCAGCCTCGTCGGCTGATGTGGGCGCTCGGGGGCCTCACCGCGGTCGTCGCGGGGTCGGCCGTGGCGATCGCCGAGCACGGGCCGGCGGGCCGGAACGTCGATGAGGCGGTCGCCGTGATCTTGCTGATCGTCCCGGCCTTCGGCACCGGAATCGTCGCCCTGGGGGTGCAGAACCGGCTGCGGGTGCTCGCCTTCGCGGCGGGCGCGACACTCGGGTCCCTGCCCATCGGTATGCCGGTTCCGGCCGCGCTGACCGTCGCCGTGGCGGTGCTGTTCGGCGGCGGGTTCGTGGCCTTCACCTCGGTGTTCTCGGTCCGGCTGCTCAACGCCGTGTACGAACTCGACGAGGCCCGCGAGACCCGCACCCGGCTCGCCGTGGCGGAGGAACGGCTGCGGTTCGGACGGGATCTGCACGACGTCATGGGCCGCAACCTCGCCGTGATCGCGCTGAAGAGCGAGCTGGCCGTCCAGCTGGCCCAGCGCGAACGGCCGGAGGCGGTGACGCAGATGGTCGAGGTGCAGCGGCTGGCGCACGAGACCCAGCGGGAGGTGCGCGAGGTCGTACGCGGCTACCGCGAGGCCGACCTGAGCAGCGAACTCGCGGGCGCGAAGGGGGTGCTGACCGCGGCCGGCATCGACTGCACGGTCAACGGCCCGGCGGTCGGACTCCCGGCGCAGGTGCAGTCCGCGCTGGGCTGGGTGGTACGGGAGGCCGCGACCAATGTGCTGCGGCACGGCGACGCGCGGCGGTGCGCGGTGGACGTACGGGTACTGGAGGGGCGTGCGGTGCTGACGGTGGAGAACGACGGGGCGCCGGACGGCGCCGGCGGGCCGGGCCGGGGCTCCGGCCTCATCGGACTGCGCGAGCGGCTGGCGGAGATCGGCGGCACGCTGCGGGCCGGACCGGCCGGGGACGGGCGGTTCGTGCTGACGGCGGAGGTGCCGTCGGGGGCGGTGCCGGGCTCGAAGGCAGGGGCACCCGGGTCCGCATCCCTCGCGCCCGCGGGTTCCGGGATCGCGGCGGCTACTGCGGCTACGGTGGCACCCCGCGCCGCGGGGTCCGGAAGCGAGGTCACGCTGTGACGACGACACCGTCCCGGCCCGTCCGGCTCCTGCTCGCCGACGACGAGCATCTGATCCGGGGAGCGCTCGCCGCCCTGCTGTCGCTGGAGGACGACCTCCTGATCGTCGCCGAGGCAGCCTCCGGTCCGGAGGCGCTGGCGATGGCGCGGGCGCACACCCCCGACATCGCCGTACTGGATCTGCAGATGCCCGGCGCCGACGGTGTGAAGGTCGCCACATCGCTGCGGGCTGAACTCCCCGACTGCCGCGTGCTGATCGTGACCAGTCACGGGCGTCCCGGGCATCTGAAGCGGGCCCTCGCGGCGGGGGTGCGCGGCTTCGTCCCCAAAACCGTCAGCGCACAGCACCTCGCGGAGATCATCCGCACCGTGCACGCGGGAAACCGTTACGTGGATCCCGAGTTGGCGGCCGACGCGATCGCCGCCGGTGACTCACCACTGACCGTGCGTGAGGCCGAGGTGCTGGAACTCGCGGCCGACGGGGCGCCCGTGACGGAGATCGCGGAGCGGGCCGCGCTGTCCCAGGGGACCGTGCGGAACTATCTGTCGTCCGCCGCCACGAAACTCGGTGCGGAGAACCGTCACGCCGCAGTACGACTCGCGCGCGAGCGAGGTTGGGTATAGTTGCTCTCGCGCCACGGCGCATGCGGACGTAGCTCAGTTGGTAGAGCGCAACCTTGCCAAGGTTGAGGTCGCGAGTTCGAACCTCGTCGTCCGCTCGGGAATCAGAAAGACCCCGGTCCATCGGACCGGGGTCTTCTTCGTACGCGCCCGGCCCGAGGCCCGGCACGCGCCGGGCCTCGGGCCCGGGCCTCAGCTCCAGCTGAGGCCCGTCAGACGCTCGTACGCCTCCACGTACTTCGCCCGGGTCGCGTCCACGACGTGCTGCGGCAGCGCCGGCGGGGGCTGCTCGCTCGCCCGGTCCCAGCCCGACTCGGCGGAGGTCAACCAGTCCCGCACGTACTGCTTGTCGTACGACGGCTGCGCGTGGCCCGGCTCCCACTGCTCGGCCGGCCAGAAGCGGGAGGAGTCCGGGGTGAGCACCTCGTCCGCGACCACCAGCGTGTCGCCGTCGAAGCCGAACTCGAACTTGGTGTCCGCGAGGATGATCCCCCGTTCCCGGGCGATGTCGCGGGCCCGGGTGTACGCGGCGAGGGTGGCCTGCCGCAGCTGCGCCGCGGTGTCGGCGCCGACCTGGCGGGCCACCTCCTCGTAGGAGACGTTCTCGTCGTGCTCGCCGACGGCGGCCTTGGTGGCCGGGGTGAAGATCGGGCCGGGCAGTTCCGATCCGTCCACCAGTCCCTCGGGGAGGGCCAGGCCGCAGACCGTACGGGACTCCTGGTACTCGGCGAGGCCCGAGCCGGTGAGGTAGCCGCGGGCCACGCACTCCACGGGAGCCATCCGCAGCGACTTGCAGACGAGGGTGCGGCCCGCCCAGTCGGCGGGGGCGCCCGCGGGAAGTTCGGTGCTCAGGACGTGGTGCGGGACCAGGTCGGCGAGCTGGTCGAACCACCAGAGGGAGAGCTGGGTGAGAACCCTGCCCTTGTCCGGGATCTCGGTCGGCAGCACCCAGTCGTAGGCGGAGATGCGGTCACTGGCGACCATCACGAGGTCGCCCGCCTCGTTCCGGTACAGCTCGCGCACCTTTCCGGTGTGCAGATGCACCAGGCCCGGAACCTGGATCGGCTCGGGCTTCTCGACGAATCCGGACACGGTTCCTCCGCGTGGTTCGGAACAACAGGGCACCCGCGGGGCTCGCACAGGGTGGGGTGGGAGACGGCGGGACAAGTGCCTCCGATTGTCCCGTACGAGCGGCCGCCCCCGCTGGTCGGGGCGGTCCCGGCGGGTCGGGGCGGTCCCGGCGGGTCGGGGCGGTCCCGGCGGGTCGGGGCGGTCCCGGCGGGTCGGGGCGGTCCCGGCGGGTCGGGGCGGTCCCGGCGGGTCGGGGCGGTGGCGTGCGCCGAGCAGGTGGGCCGTCGGCAGGCAGGGCATCCGCAGGCAGGCCGTCAGCAGGCGAGGCATCGGCAGGTCGGGTCAGTCGCTTTTGCAGATGCGGTCGAGGAGGTTGGCGGTGGCACGCTGGATGCGCGGGTCGGTCCGGCCGGGGCGGCCCAGGGCCGGGGGCCAGGCAAGCGTGCCCGATGCGAAGACCCAGGCACCGGAGGGCGCCCGGTAGAGCGAGGTCTCCTGATGCCGTCCGGCGCCCGCCCCGTCGGTGTACGGGGAGTGGGCGAGCAGCACCCGCTCCTCGTGCTCGGGCAGCGGGGTGCGCGGGAAGTAACGATCGGCCCCGGCCGCGACCAGCCCTTCGACCGCGTCGCCCTCCAAGGCCCCGGTCGCCTCCCACAGCCAGTGGTCGGCGTTGCGCACGATCAGCGGATGCGGCTCGGGGACCTGACCTGCGTACTGGACGCCGATCAGCTGCTGCTCCGCGCGGTCCGCCTCCCGCCACAGCACCCCCTTGCCCGGCGCCTTGCGGTCCTGGGTCCTGCGGTCCGGGCCCCGGCGTCTGCCGCTGCGGCAGGTCAGCAGACGGTCGGGGACTCCGGACGGGGAGGGCGCGAGTTCCACCTGCCCGTACAGCGTCCGGGCGGAGAGGAAGACCAGGGAGGTGCCGTACTCACGGGCGTGTTCCGCGGTACCGCGCATGGCCTGGGACCAGTACGTGTCGGGGCCGGGGAAGAGGAGGCCCCTGTACCGGGTGGGGTCGACCCGGCCGGCGTGCAGGTCGCGGGCGTCGGCGTAGGCGAGGTCGTAGCCGTAGCGCTCGGCCCAGCGGATGACGTCGTAGGCGTGACCGGCGGACGGAGGCAGACCGGCGCCCGCGTACGGGCGGTCGAAGGAGACGGTGGTCGCGGAAGGGAAGTCGGTGTCGGAGGGGGAGTCGGTGTCGGCCTCGCCGGGCAGCCGGCCGTCCCCGCCCTCGTCCCCGTCCCCGTCCCCGGACTGGTGGAGGATCCCGTCGATCGCATGGGTTTTGCCCGCCCCGTCGTCCTTCGGATAGCGGTTGTGGAGCTGCCAGGTGATGTCGGGCAGGACGAGGAGCAGGTCGGCCGGGCGGTGGTCGCGGACCGTGAAGGGGATCTGGGCACGGTCGCGGCCGTCGGCGGTGGTCAGAACGGCCACATAGGCGCCGACGCTCCAGTCCGACGGGACCGGCAGCCGCCAGGACAGCCACCAGTGGTGGCAGGAGACCGTACGGCCGGCGGTGAGCGGCGGGGGCTGCGCGATGCCGGCGAGGCGAGGGCTGGACATGATCCGGGTGGCGCCCTGCCCGTCGTAGTGACCGACGCGGTGGACGTCGACGCGGAACTCCTGGGGCGGGTCGACGGTGATGTGGAAGTCGATCGCTTCTCCGGGTGCCACCCCGTCGGTGGAACTGAACCCCTCGATCCGGCGGTGACCCTGCTGCGCACCCATGGTCGCTCCCCTCCCGCAGGCCCCGTCGCCGACGGTCAGCAATGTGCTTGTCGTATGTCGCAAGCCCTGGCCAAGGAGCGCGAACAGCCCAAGCACATCACATTACGCACGCACCGCGTCACCCTTCGTCGCGAATCGGCCACAAGCGGAAGGGCTGACTCCGGGGCGGTCGGGAGTGCGCGGCGGGCGGAGGGGGTGTTGGGCGGCGGGGGTGTTGGGTGGCGAGGCGGGCCCCGGCTCTCCGGCTCTCCGGCTTTACCCCTCGTCCGGCTCAGACGAGCCGGACCGGCTTCTCCGGGCGTATGCCCTGCCGGGCCAGCCACAGGCGGAGGGCCGTGGGATCGCCGTCCTCGATCAGCGACATGACCTGGGCGGACAGGTCCGTGACGCGCACACCGCCCACGAGGAGAGTCGGTCCGTCGAGCCAGTCGAGCCCGGGGGTCGCGCCCGTGGTGTCCATGGCCGCGCAGCAGACCATCGCCGTGATGTGGTCGGCGAGCAGTTCGCGACCGGTGCGCGGAGGCTGGAGGGGGAGCAGGGGCAGCGCCCGGTCGTCCCAGAGGGAAGCGGGATCGGTCGGCGCGGCCGGCAGGGCCTGGGCGGTCAGCGCGCCGCCCGGAGCCGTCGGAGCGCTCGCGGCCGAGGCGGCTCGCGCGGTGACCGCCGCGTCCTCGCGGGCCACTTCGGCGCTGATACGGGCGGCCAGGGCCGTGCTGCGCGGGGTGGTACCGACGAGGTCTTCGTCGTCGTCCGGGTCGGCTCCAGCGACGGGGGCGGTTTCTCGTGACCCGCGTTCCCCGCGTTCCCCGCGTTCCCCGCGTTCCCCGTGTTCCCCGCGTCCTCCGTGTGCGGGCGGGGTCGCGTGCGGAGGCGGTTTCGCGCGGGAGTCCGGTTCCGGGCGCGGATCCGGGCCGGGGTCCGTCAGGTGGTCGAGGATGCGGGAGAGCGTCGGGCCGTCAGGCCCCGGGCTCTCCGCGCCGGCGCCGGGGCGTACGCCGAGGGCGTCCAGGACGCGGTGGAGGCGGGCCGCGTCCGTACGCCATTTACGGTCGACGACCTCCTCCGGGTAGTCGCCCCAGTGGACCGGCGACCAGTCTGGTCCGCGCCCGGCGGGGCCGCCGTGGAAGAGGCGGGCGGCGAGGAGGGAGGTGGCCTCGTCCACCGTGCCGGGCTCCTCGAGCAGGTCGCAGGCGGGGCGCTCGCCGAGACGGGAGGCGAATCCCTCGGCCAGCCGGTCCCGGCGGGACAGTTCGGTGAGCGCGGCCACCACCCCCGCGTTGAGCCGCGAGGGCCAGCGGCCCATCCGCCAGCCGGGCAGCGCGACCCGGGTGAGCAGCCGGTCCCAGCCCGCGTACGCCAGTCCCACCTGCTCCTGGGCAACGATCCGCAGGCCGTAGTCCACCGCCTGGGCACGCTCGGCCGCCGCCGCGGCGACCCCGCGCTCCATCTCTGCGGCATGGCCCCGGCAGCTACGCAGCAACACCCGCGCGACCCAGCCGACGCCCGCGAACACCGTGCGGAACACCGGCCCGCGGCGGTGCTCCGAGGTCACGGCCACCGCCGCGTCGAGACCGCGGACGAAGCGCCGGGCGGCGGCTATGTCCGGGTGCGCCGATGGCCCCGTACCGGCGACGACCGGCGCGAGGACCGCGCGCAGCTCGCCGACGCGCATCCACCACAGGAACGGGGAGCCGATCACCAGCACGGGCGCGGCGACGGCCCGGCGGTGCGGATGCCGGCCCGCGTCCGCTATGTCGCCGTGCTCCTCGGCGGGCGGGGGGCGGCCGTGCGCCGGATGGGTACGGTCCTCCAGCCAACTGTCGCAGTCAGGGGTGAGCGCTATCGCGGACGGAACGGGGACACGGAGCCGGTCGGCGAGGTCGCGCACCATCCGGTACAGGTCCGGGGCGGCCTCCTCGGCGATCGCGACCGTCGGACTCATGGCGGGCCGGGCCCGGGCGACGACCAGGGAGACCCCGGCGGCGGCGAGCAGAACCAGCACCGCGAGCGGTGTGAGCGTCCAGCGGGCGATGTCCCAGCCGGAGCCGGTGAAATGGCCGGTGGGGACGCCGACGAGCAGGATCACGGCGGCGGCCGCCGGCAGCAGGGCGACGGCCAGTGCTCTGCCGCGCAGGCGCAGCACCGCGAGCGCCCGTGAACGCGCGGCCTGCGCGCCCGCCTCACTGCCCATGCCGCCTCCGCTCATGACCCCGCCTCACCCCCTCCCGACGGTTCTGACGCTGTCCCGGCGTTCCCCACTCCCCCACTGTGGCACCCGCCACTGACATCGCAATGCCGGTGGGCCAAGTGCCGGAACGCTTGCGCGGCACCCTAGTTGGGGCTCAGGCCCTCGTCAGCCGGATAGCGCATCGGTCACTCGATGGAATGGCTCTGGGGAAAGGTGGATGACGGACGGCAAGGATCGGGCCCCGGATCCTGAGACGGATCCGGGGCCCCTGGGGTTTCGTGCCGTTCGTGGCGCGGCCCGACGGCGCCTGCACGGTCGACCTGCGCCGGGACGGGTCGACCTGCGCCGGGACGCGCGGGAGCGCTTACGCGCCCTTCGCCGCCTCGGCCGCTTCCGCGGCGATGTCCGTACGGTGCTGGGACCCGTCGAGGCGGATGCGGGCCACCGCGCGGTAGGCACGGTCGCGGGCCTCGGTGAGGTCCTCGCCGGTCGCCGTGACGGACAGCACCCGGCCGCCCGCGCTGACGGTCGCGTCGCCCTCGCGCTTCGTCCCCGCGTGCAGCACGTACGCGTGCGGGGCATCCTGCGCGGCGACCTCGTCCAGGCCGGTGACGGGGTCGCCGGTGCGCGGGGAGCCGGGGTAGTTGTGCGAGGCGACGACGACCGTGACAGCGGCGTCGTCGCTCCAGCGCAGCGGCTCCAGATCGGCGAGATTGCCGGTGGCGGCGGCCATCAGCACCCCGGCCAGCGGGGTCTTCAGGCGGGCCAGCACGACCTGCGTCTCGGGGTCGCCGAAGCGGGCGTTGAACTCGATCACGCGGACGCCGCGCGAGGTGATCGCGAGACCTGCGTAGAGCAGACCGGAGAACGGGGTTCCGCGCCGCCGCAGCTCGTCGACGGTCGGCTGGAGCACCGACTGCATGACCTCGTCGACCAGCTTCGGGTCGGCCCACGGCAGCGGGGAGTACGCCCCCATGCCGCCGGTGTTGGGTCCCGCGTCGCCGTCCAGCGCGCGCTTGAAGTCCTGGGCGGGCTGGAGGGGCAGCACGGTCACGCCGTCGGTCACCGCGAAGAGGGAGACCTCGGGGCCGTCCAGGTACTCCTCGATGACCACCTGCTTGCAGGCGTCGGCGTGCGCCTTGGCCTCCTCGATGTCGTCGGTGACGACCACGCCCTTGCCGGCGGCGAGCCCGTCGTCCTTGACCACGTGCGGCGCGCCGAAGGCGTCGAGGGCGGCGGCGGCCTCGTCGGGAGTCGTGCAGACGTACGACCGTGCCGTGGGCACGGCGGCTCCCGCCATGACGTCCTTCGCGAAGGCCTTGGAGCCCTCGAGCTGCGCGGCCTCCTTCGAGGGGCCGAAGGCGGGGATGCCCGCGTCGCGCACGGCGTCGGCGACACCGGCGACGAGGGGGGCCTCCGGGCCGACCACCACGAGGTCCGCGCCGAGCCGTGTGGCCAGCGCGGACACGGCCGCACCGTCCAGGGCGTCGACCTGGTGCAGCTCGGCGACCTCGGCGATGCCGGCGTTGCCGGGGGCGCAGTGCAGCGCGGTGACGTCGGGATCGAGGGACAGGGAACGGCACAGGGCGTGTTCGCGGGCACCGCTGCCGATGACGAGGACCTTCACGGGGTCAGCCTAACGGGATCCGGGAGGTTCGCTTTGTGCGGGCTTCCGAAGGACCGGGGCGAACCTGTTCGTGGGTTCCTCCAACCCGGGCACCGGCCGGGCAGGCCCCACCCGGGTCACCGAGTCGCTGTCGTGGGGGCGCTGCCGCTGTCGCTGGGGCGCTCTACTCGTTCGTGATCTCCTCGACCACCGTCGCGCCGAGTTCCCGGACGATCAGTTCCTTCCCGGAGAGGGCGGATTCGTCCAGGTCGGGGTCGTCGTCCTCCGGGATGTCGTCCTCGGGAGAGACGGGGGGCGGCGGCTCCGGGGCGTAGGGCCGGGGTGCCGGGCCGGGAGCAGGCGCGTGTGCGGAGACGGCCGCCGGGGCACCGCCCGACTGTGCGGAGGCGGAAGGGCCGGCCGGGGCAGCAGGGCCCGACGGCTGGGCGGCGCCAGGGCGCTGACCGGCACCGGCGCCCGCACCCCCGTACCCACCGCCCGTGCCCCCGGCACCACTGCCGGAGCCGTACCCCGCCCCGCCGCCACGGCCGCCGACGGGGCTGCCGCCCAGGGCCGGAGCCGCCGCACCGCCCCCGGAGGGGTCGATCACGGCCTCGATCTTCCACTGCACGTTGAACTGCTCGGCCAGGGCCTGCCGCAGCACGTCCTCGCTGCCGCTGCTCAGGAAGTTGTCCCGCGCACCGGAGTTCACGAAGCCGATCTGGAGGGTCGTCCCGTCGAACCCGGTCACCTGGGCGTTCTGACTGAGCAGGATCCAGGTGAAGCGACGACGGTTCTTGACCACTTCCAGGATGTTCGGCCAGAGCATCCGGGGGTCGAGCCCGCTGCCGCCTCCTCCGGAGGGCGCGGGGGCCGCCGGGGGCGCGGACGCGGGTGCGGGCGCCGGGGTAGGCACGGGGGCGCTCGGAGCGGCCGGAGCCTGCCCTCCTCCCGCCGCGGCAGCCGTGGGCCAGCCACCGGGCCGCCGCCCGCCCCCGGCGGAGGCGGCGGTGGGCCAGGCACCGGGAGCCGGCGCGCTGGGCGGCGCGGGCTCACTCGGTGCCGCGGCCGGAGCCTGAACCGAAGCCGCCGGAGCCGGTGCAACAGGCGCAGGCGCAGGTGCCGCGACCGGAGGCTGCGGAACCGCGGCAGCCGCCGCCCCCGGCCCCTGCACGGGCTGCTGAGGCTGATCCGGCGCAGGCGCGCCCTGCCCCCGTGCCGCCGCCCGAGCCGCGGCCGGACCGCCCCCCGGCGGAACCGGAGCCGGTGGCCGGCCCCCCTGCGCGACCGGAGCCCCCACACCACCGCCATGCCCCTCGGCCCCGGGCACGTACCCCAGGGCGGGCATACCGGCTGCGGAACCGCCCGCCGAGAAGTTCACACCGCGCTCGATCCGGTCCAGGCGGGCCATGACCGACCGCTCGTCGCCGTACGCGGCGGGCAGCAGCACACGCGCGCAGATCAGCTCGAGCTGGAGCCGGGGCGAGGTGGCGCCCCGCATCTCGGTGAGCCCCTCGTTGACCAGGTCGGCGGCACGGCTGAGTTCGGCGGCGCCGAAGATGCCGGCCTGGGCCTGCATCCGCTCGATGACATCGGCGGGAACGTCGATGAGCCCCTTCTCCGCGGCGTCCGGAACCGCGGCGAGAATCACCAGGTCCCGGAGCCGCTCGAGCAGATCGGTGACGAACCGCCGCGGGTCGTTGCCCCCCTCGATCACGCGGTCGACGATCTCGAAGGCCGCTGCCCCGTCACCCGTGGCGAAGGCCTCGACCACGGAGTCGAGCAGCGAGCCGTCCGTGTATCCGAGCAGGGAGGTGGCCATGGCGTACGTCACACCGTCGGGTCCCGAGCTGGCGAGCAGCTGGTCCATGACGGACATCGAGTCACGCACGGACCCGGCACCGGCCCGCACGACGAGCGGCAGCACCCCCTCCTCGACGGGACTGTTCTCCTGCCGGCACACCTCGCCGAGGTAGTCCCTCAGGACCCCGGGCGGCACCAGCCGGAAGGGATAGTGGTGCGTACGCGAGCGGATCGTCCCGATGACCTTCTCGGGCTCGGTGGTCGCGAAGATGAACTTCAGATGCTCCGGAGGCTCCTCGACGACCTTGAGCAAGGCGTTGAAGCCCTGCGGGGAGACCATGTGGGCCTCGTCGATGATGTAGATCTTGTACCGGCTGCCTGCGGGCCCGAAGAATGCCTTCTCGCGCAGGTCACGGGCGTCGTCCACACCACCGTGGGAAGCGGCGTCGATCTCGATGACGTCGATCGAACCGGGCCCGTTGCGCGCGAGGTCCTGACAGGACTGGCACTGACCGCACGGCGTCGGCGTAGGGCCCTGCTCGCAGTTCAGGCACCGGGCGAGGATGCGCGCGCTGGTCGTCTTGCCACAGCCTCGCGGGCCGCTGAACAGGTACGCGTGATTGACCCGGTTGTTCCGCAGCGCCTGCTGCAACGGGTCGGTGACATGCTCCTGCCCGATGACCTCGGCGAACGACTCCGGACGATAACGGCGGTACAGCGCGAGAGACGACACGTCTACGAGGTTATAGGCGCCCACCGACAACCCACCCCGCCCCGCCGCGGAGGGACCGCACACGAAAGCGCCCCCCACGCACCCGCCAGAGCCGACCTACCCTTGCTGCCTTCCGGCCCTGGGGGAGTTCAGTCAGATAGCGCCGCGTGAGGGGCTGCGCAAAGGCTACCCCATGTCGCGGGGGGAGGACGAGTTCGCGAGCACTCCTCCCGGTCATGTAATGTTCCTCGCGGAGGATTCGCCTAGTGGCCTAGGGCGCACGCTTGGAAAGCGTGTTGGGGGCAACCCCTCAAGGGTTCGAATCCCTTATCCTCCGCCAGTGCCTCACCGGGCACGAAGTCGAAGGGCCCCACCGTTCGCGGTGGGGCCCTTCGACGTTGGTGGTCTCAGTCTTGGTCTCAGCTATTTCCGACATTCAAGACATTTCACCCATGCGGCGAACGCGCCCTCTGCCGACAATCAGCGGTCACGCAACGACGTGCGGCCCGGCCTCGGTCAGAGGGGCCCCGGCTCTCCTCGTGCCATCAGGCCAGCGGGTAGCCCAGGGCCAGGGCGGCCTTGCGGAACGCCGGCAGACGGTCGGGGGAGACCGCAAGGTGGCGCTCGCCAATTCGGGTACACAGCACGCGCAGGCGGCGGTCGCTGACGATGAGGGCTGCCAGTGTCTCGTCCGCGCACTCGATGAGATGGGTCTGACCTGCGTCGCGGAGTCGGCCGGTGCGACGGCCAGTGTCATCGAGCAGGGTGGTGACGGTCTGGGGCACGGGGTGCGAGGCGGCCTGGTCCAGGTAGCCACGGAGCTCGTCGAGGGTGTGCCCGCGGTCGAGGGCGTGCAGAAGAGAAGCGGTGGTGAGCGTCCAGACCCGTTCGGTTTTCCGGTCGGAGAAGGCGTCCAGGAGAAGTGTGTCGGCGGAGGGCAGCCCGTCGAGGGCGACGATGTCGAAGTTCGCCAGGACGGTGACGCTGCCCGTTGGGACGGCCGAGCCGGGGTCTTGGGCAGGGGCGTAGTCGCCCGTGAGGCCGACGGCGTGGGCGCCCAGGGGATTGAGGCGGAGTGCGGACAGACCGTCGTAGCGGCTGAGCCGGTCGAGGTAGTCGCCACCCCAGTTGTCCCGGTAGTCATCGCGGGCGCCCGCCGGGGGGACGTACTCGATGTCGATGAGGCCGAGCGTGGCGGCGTACTCGAAGAGCACCGCCAGGGTGTACCGACCCTGGAGGAGGGACCAGCCGTGGTGGCCGTCGTAGCCGAGGCTGCCGTATTGCGGATCCTCCAGGTACAGCTTCCACAGGGCGCGTTCACTGCGGTGGACGACTGGATCCAGACCGGCCGCGCGCATGTCTGTGAACAGGCCGTCGATGGACATCCACTCGCCCGGGATGAGGCCGGCCAGCGCTTGGCCGACGAGCTTGCGGCGCGGTTTGGCGGCGGTCAGGACGTTCGCCGAGCGCTGGCCCTTGATCTCCTCGACGCGGGAGAACTCGTCCAGGAGACCGTTGTTCAGCCAGCGTTGCCACAGCTGGGCAATGGTCAGGTGCGGTGGCCGGGTCGGCGCGGCCCGTCCGCGCGTGGTCAGCACCAGCCGACCGCCGACGAGCTGGGCGAGGCCGCCCGCCTGGAGCAGCATCGGCCAGGCGAAGGCGGCGATGGCCTCGTGCGGACAGAAGTCGCCGCCGTCCAGGACGTCGGCGACCGCCGAGACGGTGGCGGTGCTGGGGCGGCGGGTCTTTTCGCTGCACCGCAGCTTCTGCGTCATACACAGGCGCAGCACCGTCAGCAGGTTGACCTGCGCCTCGTGCTCGGTGCGCCGAACCCGTGGAGCGTCGCTGGGCTCCTGTTGCTGTTCGACCGGTATCACTGCTCCTGCTCCCCGCTTCGTGCCGCCCGCGTACCGTGCCTACAGATGGGCAACGTAGTCGTAGTTGCCCGGACCGCAGGTACGCTCGAGGATCTGGACCACCTTGCGCGGGTTGTCGTAGGGGCCGGAGAAGTAGAACGGCTTGCCGTCCCGGCCGAAGCCGATGACGGGCCGGTCGCCGGGCGGGGCACCCAGGTGCACTGCTGCGTCCGCGAAGCCGCCCGCGGGATCGAAGCCAAGACCGCGGGCGTAGGCGACCGCATCGTGCACGATCGTCTGCGCCTGCTCCACGCCGATCGGCAGCGGCCGATGATCGAAGGCCGAGTAGTACATCGGTACGTAAGTGGTCAGGGATCCGGACCCCATCACCTCGGGGTCGGTGACGCTCTTGACTCCCAGGCAGTAGACGTCCACCAGGAACCCGGTGACGGTCACCCTGCTGGCACGTTCCTGGCGGGCCAGCAGCACCTGGGCGAAACCGCCCGTCTCCGAATCCGGGTCTCGGCCGATTCGGTCGGCCGCCGCCCAGTCCGGGGCTCGAGCCAGGTCCAGTCCCGTGCTCCAGCCCGCGTTGACCCAGCAGCCCACCACCGGCCGTTCATCCGGCGCGATGTCCGCCAGTGCCGCCTCGGCGACCCGTCTGACCAGCGTGGTGGCCTGGGCCGGGCGCAGCCCCAGCGCCTTCGCGATCTGCTTCGGCGCGCTGCCGCGCTCCCTCATCTCCCGGACCCGGGCCAGCAGTTCCTCGTCGCGCGTTGTCACCGTCCCAGTCTGCCATTTCCGTGTCACCTCCATGCGAAGCACAGGGTGCGCCGGCGGTGCTGCCATCCTGGGTTCGGGTGAGACGGGAAACGAACCGGAACGGGCAGGTCAGCATGGGTGAGACAGTGGGCGGGACCGTCGAGCAGGTGCGAGCGCTGGTCGGTTGGGTCGGCACGAGCCGCAAGCTGACCCAGACCGGCCGTGTGACGCTTGCCGACGCGCGAGCACTGGTCGAGGTTCTGGACACCGGCGACCTGATGGACCCGGTGATCGGGGACCGTACGTTCAAGACGAAGTCCAGCGAGGAGCTGTACCACCTCACGCTGCTGATCGAGTGGGCGAAGGCGGCACGACTGCTGCGGACCGCGGGCGGGCGCCTACTGCCGGTGAAGAAGAACGCCAAGCTGCTGGACCACCCCGACGAACTGCGTGGCGCGCTGTTCGCCGCGCTGCCGCACATCGGCCCGGCCGTAACGGTCTCCGGCTGGTTGGAATCCCTGCTCTCGCACGAGTACGACCGGGGTCTGCGGGTGTTGCTGCAGCGGCTGTACGCGACCACTGCCCCGGTGCCACTCAGTGACCTGTACGAGGTGGTGTGGCAGGCGGTCAGCTCGCTGTACGTGCTCGACGACCTGTCCCCCGACCGCCTCCGGCATCTGCGCATCGCCAACGACCACGACATCCAACGGGCCCTGAAGGCCCTCGCCTCCCTGGGCGCTGTCCATCTCACCGATGACAGCGCCGAGTTGACGGCGGACGGACGCACCGCGACAGCCCGGATGCGTGGCGAGCCCGAGCCCGGCGACGCGGTGTTGCGGATCCGCGTCGAGCTCGCCGACGTGGACGACCCCCGGGTTTGGCGGCAGCTACTGGTGCCCGCCTCGATCCCCTTGGACCGGCTTCACTCCGTGATCCAAGACGCGATGGGCTGGCAGAACTGCCACATGCACGCGTTCACCATCGACGGCGTCCGGTACGGCCGCCCCGACGGCGAACTCGGATTCCGCGACGAGCGCGCCGTCACACTGGCCGCCCTGCTCAAACCGGGCGCCCACTTCGTCTACACGTACGACTTCGGGGACTCCTGGGAGCACCTCATCACCGTGGAGCAGGTCCAGACAGCCTCAGCCGGGCTTCACTATCCGTACTGCGTGGACGGTGCCGGGGCGTGCCCGACCGAGGACTGCGGCGGCGCCCCCGGCTACAGCGGCCTCAAAGCGATCCTCGCCGACCCGGCGCATGAGGAACACCACGCCATGCTGGTGTGGCTCGGACTTCGGTCCGCCACGGAATTCGCCCCGGACCGTTTCGCGCCGGACGAGGCCAACGCGCGGCTGCCGCGCCTCACGGCACCATGAAGGACGAGCCGTCCGGCCACGCCACCGTTCGCGGCACGCGCTGGTAAGGGGGTCAATACCGAGAGTATGGTCTCTTGTATGGCGACGACCAAGAAGGTAACGGTGACGATCCCCGAGGATCTCCTTGACGAGATCCGCGCAGAGGCGGCGGAACGGGGCCTGTCGGCGTACGTCGCCGAGGCGCTGCGCTTCAAGCGCGACCGGGATCGGCTGCGGGAACTGGTGGACTGGCTGCAGGAGGAACACGGCCCCGTCACCGAAGACGAGCGCGCGGCAGCGTTCGGGGAGCTGGAGGACCTCGACGCCGAACACAAGCGTCGCCGCGCCACCGGAAAGCACAGCGCCGGAGAGGCCGCGTGAAGAAGCGGGCCGGTGAGCACGGGCAGCGGCCGCTGCGCATCTTCGTACTCGACTGCGAAGCCCTGTCCCTGGCCGTGCGCGGCGACCGGAAGATGATCGCCTGGCTCGACCTCGCAGCCCAGGGCGAGGCCGAGGTGGTGACGTCACCGATGACGCTGGTCGAGGCATACGACGGCAGAACCACCGAACAACGCTGGGACTGGGTGCTCTCTCGGCTCACAGTCGCCGACATTGGCAAGGACGAGGCCCGCCAGGCCCGCCGGCTCCTGGCCGACGCCAAGCTGCACGGCCACAAGTACGCGATCGACGCGGTCCTCGCCGTCATCGCCCGCCGACAGAAGGGGCAGGTCACCGTCTTCACCTCGGACGTGGACGACCTGGAGAGGCTGGTTCCGGACTCGATCGTCGTCAAGAAGGTGTGACCCGGCGCTCTGGTCTCAGTTCTGGTCTCATTCACCCGCGTTCAGCGCCGTCCAGCGCCCACCCGACGACTCGCGAGACCCCAGGTCAGGACAGACCCGGCCCTCCCCGGACCCCCGGACGAACATGTGGAAAGCGTGTGGGGGGCAACCCCTCACGAGTTCGAACCTCGCATCCTCCGCCGTTGCTCTCACCGGGCGATACGTCGAAGGCCCCCGCTGCTCGCAGTGGGGGCCTTCGACGTTGGTGGTCTCAACTGAGGTCTCCACGAGACTTCCCGGAGCCCTCCGGACCGCTCCCGTCAGCGTCGTTGGCCACTTCCCGGATGAGTCCCCTGAGGGCCGGGCAGTCCCTTGTTCGGGACGGAGAGTGGAAGGTCGCACACGGCGGAAGGTCTGGACGCGACCTCCACCAACCGGACGGACTCACGGCCGGCGCTTCGCGGCGGCTCACCCGGGCGGGACTGCTCGGGTTCCCTGATCAACATCCCCGCCAGATCCTCACCGGCGGTTACGCGGCTACGAGACGCACCCTGCTGCCGCAGAGCTTCGCCATGTCATCGATATCCGAGGTGATCATGACGACCGGACGACTCTGCCGCAGCGCCATCTCTGCCACAGCGGCGTCGATGGCGTACTTGTGACCATGCAACCCCGCATCGATCAGCATGGCTGAGGCGGTCTTGGCGTCCTCATCGCCGACAGGAACGATCCTCATGCCGGACAGGACCCAGGCAAGCCGCGCCTTATCGGTCCGACGATGCACCGCCTCGATGATGGTGAGCGCACTGATGACCACCTCCATGCCACGCTTGCGGGCTTCGGCGACGAGTGCGACGACCGGCTCGTGATCACTGACGAACTTCGACAGACCCTCACAGTCGAGAACGAGGGTGCCTTCGTGGCTCAGCTTGCGGCGGGCCACTGCCCCTCCTCGGTAAACACCTCGTCGAAGACCTGGCGGGCCCGTTCCTGCTCGCGCACCGAGATCGCCCCTTTACGACGCTCATAGTCGGCCAGGTACTCGTCCAGGATCTGGCCACGCAGCTCACGCTCCACCGCGGCAGTGATGAACGCAGAGAATTCACGCTTACCGACCCGCCGACGGATCGCCTCGGCCGTCCCCTCAGGGAGCGAAAGGCTGACCCTGGTGGCTGGCCCTTCACCAACGCTGTACGGGATCTCAGTCATGGCACCCAAATTATCAAAGCAGTAGGAATCGAACACCGGCAAGGCGCTCGCTGAAGGCGACGTGATCTGCGCGCCACCGCCCCTCGGCCTCAGTTCCGGTCTCATCCACCTACGTTCGGCACTGACCGGGCGCAGTCGACCAGAACTGATCACCGCAGGTCAGGAAGGGTACGCCTCTCGCCGGACGGGCGTACGAACTTTTGGAAAGCGTGTGGAGGGGGCAACCCCTCACGAGTTCGAATCTCGTATCCTCCGCCGTTACTCGCACCGGGCGATACGTCGAAGGGCCCCACCGGGCACGAGCCGCCCGGGAGGTGCGCCGGCAACCGCGCCGTCCAGGTGGTCGCCCCCTCATCCGCAGGAGCGGGGGCGGCGCCGGCCGAGAGCGAGACAGGGCCCCCGCGGGCGGAAACGGCCCCGTGGCCGGTGTGGCGGGTCAGGGGCGGTGCGCGACGCCTTCCGGACACCGGGCAGCGATCACCGATGAGCCCGTCCCCCTCGCGGCGGCCCCCCGCAACGGGGTCGGCGTCGTGGCCGCTCTCAGTCCCGGGGCAGGACATCGGAGCGCTGCTCGAACAGCACGCCGCCGTCCTTGGCGTACGCCGTGACCGTGAAGCCGGTGTCCGCCGTCGAGGCGTCGCCGAAGGCGCAGTACGTCCCCCAGCCCGGATCGCCCGGCAGGCTCAGCATGGTGGCGGTGTGGCGCGGTCCGGAGTCGAGGACGATGTCGATCCCGGCAGGTGGGGTGTCCGCGCGGAAGGCTCCGTGGAAGAGGACGTGGTCGTCGTCGACGTACGTCCCGGAGCTGAGGGTGTCGGGCCGGATGTTGTCGCCGATGCGCTTCCGGGCCTGCTCGACCGACTCGCCGATGTCGCCGGGGCCCACGACGGAGTTCTGCCTGCCGTCGGGCAGCAGGGCCGTGCTGAGGCCGTGGCCGATCTCCACCGGCCGGTAGGGCCGCACGACGCGCGGCCCGGCGGTCCGGGAGGCAGTGGGCCGGGCGGACGCCTGCACGGCCGCCGCTTCCCGCGCCTCGCCGCCGGCCGTCTCCCCGGCCGCGGCGGGCGGCGCCGCGCCGTTCACGGCGAGGGCCGTACCGCCCCCGCCGACCAGGGCAAGGGCCGCGACTCCGGCCAGAACAAGCCTCTTCGTTCTCATCCGTTCCCCAGCCGTCGGTCGTTGGTCTGGTTGTTTACACCTCTCAGACGGTGTGGGGGCCCGGCACCTATGTCATCGCGCAGCACGTTCTTCTCCCGCGGCGGGTCGCTGCGATCACACGTCATCGACCGGCCGGAGCCCCGGCAGTCGCGGGGGCGAGCTGCGCGCGTCGGGGCCGCGGGGCGGCCGGCGCCTGGTGCCGGCCGGGAGATCGCGGCACGGCGTCGGTGTGGCGGTTCAGCGCCGGCAGCATCCGCCGGGCCCTGGGAGAGCGGGCCGTGGCCGACCCGGTGCGCAGCGCGCCGGGTCCACTGCCCCGAGCAGGCGGACCGGCCCGTGAAGACGGCACCACGGAGGAAATGAAAACGGCCCGCCAGAAGAGAGTCTTTCTTCCAAGAACGGGTAAAGTGCGAGTAAAATATGAAATAATCAATTGCGGTGGGTGGCGCCCCCCATCTCCACTCGTTCGGCAGGTTTTCCTCCCTCAGGGGTACCGCGACCCTCCCTTGTCGGGGTCCAATGGTGGGACCAAGCCCTCCGCGCCCGCGCCGGTCGGAAGAGGTACGCAATGGATCTGTGGCTGATCTGGTTGATCATCGCAGCTGTGCTGGCTTTGGCGGAGATCTTCACCCTCACCGCTGCGCTCGGGATGCTGAGTGCCGCCGCACTGGTCACGGCGGGGTGCGCCGCACTTGGGCTTCCGCTGCCCTTCCAGTTCTTGGTGTTCGCCGTCGTCGCCACCGTCACCGTGCTGTTCGTGCGCCCCATCGCGGTGCGTCACGTGCTCCAGCCCCAGGTAGCGCGATTCGGTATAGACGCGCTGGTCGGCAAGGCTGCCTACGTCGTCTCGGAGGTGTCGGGCCTGGGTGGCAGGGTTCGTATCGACGGTGAGGAATGGACGGCCCGCGCCTATGACGAGACGCTGGTGATTCCTCCTGGCAAGACCGTCGACGTCATAGAGATCAGCGGCACCACAGCGTTCGTCTACCCCCGGGATTGAAAACATGGAGACCTCTGCGTTTCTCATCGTCGGCCTGATCGTCGCACTGATCGCGATCTTCACCGTGATGCGGGCGGTGCGCATCGTCCCCCAGGCGCGCGCTCGTAATGTCGAACGGCTCGGCCGCTACCATCGCACGCTGACTCCCGGCCTCAACCTCGTCATTCCTTACATCGATCGCGTTCACCCGGTAATCGACCTGCGGGAACAGGTCGTCTCCTTCAAACCGCAGCCGGTCATCACCGAGGACAACCTGGTCGTCGAGATCGACACCGTCCTGTACTTCCAGGTCACCGACCCGCGAGCGGCCTTCTACGAGATCGCGAACTTCCTTCAGGCCGTCGAGCAGCTGACCGTCACCACCTTGCGCAACGTCGTCGGCTCCATGGACCTGGAGAAGACGCTCACCTCACGCGACACCATCAACAGCCAGCTCCGCGGCGTGCTGGACGAAGCCACCGGTAAGTGGGGGCTGCGAGTCAACCGGGTGGAGATCAAGGCCATCGACCCCCCGCAGACCATCAAGGACGCGATGCAGAAGCAGATGCGCGCCGAGCGGGACAAGCGGGCCGCGATTCTCGGGGCCGAGGGGCAGCGCCAATCGCAGATCCTCACCGCCGAAGGCGACAAACAGGCCGCCGTCCTCCGCGCGGAGGGCAACCGTACCGCTGCGATCCTGCAGGCCGAGGGCCAGTCCCGGGCCATCGACGAGGTCTTCCAGGCCGTGCACCGCAACGACCCCGACCCCAAGCTGCTCGCCTACCAGTACCTCCAGACCCTGCCGCAACTCGCGCAAGGTTCGGGCAACAACTTCTGGGTGATTCCGAGCGAGATCACCTCAGCACTCCAGGGCGTGTCCAAAGCCTTCACCGAGCAGTTGCCCCGGTCGCCGGCCACCCTCGAGAAACCTGTCGACGACGACATGGCCGCCCAGGCCGCCAACGACACGGCGCAGGCCGCCGAGGCCGCAGCCGAGGCCGTCGCCGACGCCGCCAAGGCCGACGGCGCCGTCTCGGGCGCCCTCCCGTCCGATCCGCCTCGCTGACAGTGAGTGACCCGTGTCTTCGCCCTCTCCCGCGTTCACGGCGTCACACCTGCGTGGCCCTCGCCATACCCCCCTCCAGGCACACGCGGATCGGTGATCGACGGGGCACCACTACGATCGCCGGTCATGGACTGGCTTGAGCGCGCGGCGGAGCTGAGACAGTGGACCAGAAACGGGACACGCGCTCCACACAAGCCGCTGCTCTTCCTGTACGCCCTCGGCCGGTTCCAACAGGATGCCGACGGCGAACTGCGCTACAGCGCGGTGGAGAACGACCTCAAACGGCTGCTGGACGAGTACGGCCCGCCCCACAAAACCACTCCCGCCTACCCGTTCCACCATCTGGCGAGCGACGGCGTGTGGGAGGTGCGCACCGACCGCGGACCGGGCAGCCCCGGCAGCGGCATACGGGAGCTGCGGGCCGTCGGAGCCGCGGGGCGGCTGGCGCCGGAACTGCGCGCGGCACTGCGGCGCGAGCCGTCGCTGCTCGGCCGGATGACACGGCTCCTGCTCGACCTGCACTTCCCGCCCTCGCTCCACGCCGAGCTGTGCGCATCCGTCGGTCTGGAGCCGGAGCCGGCGGAGCCCGAACGGCTTTCGGCCGTCGTGCGCAGGCGGCGGGACCCGAGGATGCGGGAGCAGGTCCTGACGGCCTACGAGTACCGGTGCGCCTTCTGCGGCTACGACGGCAGGATCGGCGCGCTTCCGGTCGGACTGGAGGCCGCACACGTGCGCTGGTGGGCGTTCGGCGGCCCCGACGACGTCGGC
Source organism: Streptomyces chlorus (assembly GCF_042655885.1). NCBI lineage: Bacteria > Bacillati > Actinomycetota > Actinomycetes > Kitasatosporales > Streptomycetaceae > Streptomyces > Streptomyces chlorus. Next base: position 128,274 of record NZ_JBHSOA010000012.1, on the reverse strand, counting down.
AACGGACTGTGCCTGTGCTCACTGCACCACAAGCTCTTCGACAAGGGCGTCCTCGGCATCGGATGGGGGTCCCCCCGCTCATGGGGGTCCCCCCGCTCGAGCGAAGCCGAGAGTGGGGGAGAAGCCGAGAGTGGGAAAGGTCACCGCATCCTGGTCTCGCAGCGCTTCGTCGGCCACAGCCCCGCCGCCCGCGAGCACGTCACAGCACTCGCGGGCCGCCCGCTCATCGGCCCTCAGCCGGGCACCCGCCCCGTCGCGGCCGCCCACTGCTCCTGGCACGCCGACCAGGTCTTCCACGGCAGCCCACGCCCCGCCACGGCCTCCTGATCACCCACCTCGGACGTCGACGACCCGGCGAGAGACCGGTCCCGGACACCGGCGTCCCGTCCGTGTTAACGTGAAGAGTTGCAGTTTTGGTTACCAGAGGCTTGTGAGTGCTCTTCCGACCTTCCGTCGACGAGCGCTCTTTTTTCGTCCCTGGGAGGCTTCGCGGCTTTCCGGAGACAACAGCCAGGTGAATCGTTGCTGCGACCACGGGTCCACAAGGTGTGGGCCCCGGGCACTGCCCAAAAGGAGATACAGCATGGCATCTGGCACCGTGAAGTGGTTCAACTCGGAAAAGGGCTTCGGCTTCATCGAGCAGGACGGCGGCGGCCCCGACGTGTTCGCCCACTACTCGAACATCGCCAGCTCCGGTTTCCGTGAGCTTCAGGAAGGCCAGAAGGTTACCTTCGACGTCACGCAGGGCCAGAAGGGCCCGCAGGCCGAGAACATCGTTCCCGCCTGACGCGTATACGCTGACACCGGCGTCGGTATCCGACGCCGGCATGCAGTGCGTGGCCGGGACCCCGCACCCCTGTGGCGCGGGGCCCCGGCCCACTGCGTTCCCCGGCCCGGCAACGAAGCCGGCGCCGTACTCGTGCTCGCGGCCCGCCACTCGCGGCCGCCTGCCGCCGTTTCACTGATGTTATTGATGCAGTGATTCACTGATTCACCGTTTTTCGGCTCATTCTTGCGAATTCTCATGCGGCCAGCACCTCGCCGTTGGGAGGAATTCCTCGATACGTGCCGCATCGAGGAAGGTTCCGCATGAACCGCAACCACACAGCTCGTTCGAACAACAGCGCCGGCAACACCGGCTCGTCCCGCTCCCGTACGGACAAGGCCGCGGGCTCCGCGGGTTCCGGGCGGGGAGGCCGCGTCCGTTCCCAGGGGGCGGGCGGCCGCCAGGGCGGTCCGTCCCGCGGCGCTGCCCAGGGTGGACGCAGCAGCGGCCGCGGGGGTCGTCCCGCCGCGTCCGGCGGGGAGTTCGCGCCGCCGGTCACCCTCACCCCGGCGCTGCCGCCGGTCGAGACGTTCACCGAACTCGACATGCCCGAGCAGCTGTTGACCGCCCTGAGTGCCGAGGGCGTGACCACCCCGTTCCCGATCCAGGCCGCGACGCTGCCGAACTCGCTGGCCGGCCGGGACGTACTGGGCCGTGGGCGTACCGGCTCGGGCAAGACGCTGGCCTTCGGCCTGGCGATGCTGGCGCGTACCGGCGGGCAGCGGGCCGAGCCCCGGCACCCGCTGGCGCTCGTCCTCGTCCCCACCCGGGAGCTGGCCCAGCAGGTCACCGACGCTCTCACCCCCTACGCCCGCGCGCTGCGCCTGCGGATCGCCACGGTGGTCGGCGGGGTCTCGATCGGCCGGCAGGTGAGCGCCCTGCGCGGCGGTGCCGAGGTCGTCGTCGCGACGCCCGGCCGGCTCAAGGACCTCATAGACCGGGACGACTGCCGCCTGGACCAGGTCGCCATCACCGTCCTGGACGAGGCCGACCAGATGGCCGACATGGGCTTCATGCCGCAGGTGACCGCCCTGCTCGACCGGGTGCGCCCCGGCGGCCAGCGCATGCTGTTCTCCGCCACGCTGGACCGCAATGTCGACCGTCTGGTGCGCAACTACCTCCACGACCCCGTCGTCCACTCCGTCGACCCGTCCGCGGGCGCGGTCACCACGATGGACCACCACCTGCTGCACGTGGACGACGACGACAAGCACACCACCACGACGGAGATCGCCGCCCGCGACGGACGCGTGATCATGTTCCTGGACACCAAGCACGCCGCCGACCGGCTGGCCAAGAAGCTCCTCGCCGTCGGCGTGCGGGCCTCGGCCCTGCACGGCGGGAAGTCCCAGTCCCAGCGGACCCGGACCCTGACCCAGTTCAAGGACGGACACGTCACGGTCCTGGTGGCCACCAACGTCGCGGCCCGCGGCATCCACGTCGACAACCTGGACCTCGTCGTCAACGTCGACCCGCCCAGCGACCACAAGGACTACCTGCACCGCGGCGGACGCACCGCCCGCGCCGGTGAGTCCGGCACCGTCGTCACGCTGGTCCTGCCGCACCAGCGCCGGGAGATGTCCCGCCTGATGACCGACGCCGGCATCACCCCGCAGACCACCCGGGTACGTCCGGGCGGGGACGAACTGAACCGCATCACCGGAGCCCAGGCACCGTCGGGCGTGCCCGTCGTCCTCACTCCGCCGCCCGCCCAGAACCAGCCCGCGCGCACGGGTTCCTCGTCCCGGAGCCGGCGCAGCAGCCGTCCCGGGCAGGCGGCCCGCCGCAGCGCCACCGGCAAGGGAAAGGGCGGCCGCTGAAGGGCTGTTGAAGAGCCGCCGAAGGGCCGTTGAGCGGTCACTCCGTAGGCGCTGAGGCGGTGCTGCGCGGGTCGACGCCGTACACCGTGCGGCAGTCCGGGACGAACGGCGGTGCGGGGCGCGGGTGGCGGCGCCTGTGGGTACCACGATCATCGAGAGGCCGGGGCGCAGACGCGCCCCGGCCTCTCCCGTTCGGAGAAGTCTCCGACGCCCCTGAGGAACGCTGACGGGCTGCCCTCCCCCGTGGTCACCCGGGAGGCCAGGCTGTCGCCCTCCGGTGGTCCGGTGCGCCGGCGAACAGGAAGCGGGCGGCGTCCGCCTGCGCCGCCATGGCCGTGCCGTGGTGGGGCGCCACGTCGTGCAACTCCCGGGCGATACGCGCCCGTTCCTGCGCCGTCGCCGCCTCCGCACCGAGCCGCCGCTCAACGACGCCGTCGCCTCGGCCACACGCCGAGCTTGGCCCTCGGTCCCGGACGGCCCCGTGGGCGGCGGGCGGCATCGGACCGCCCGTCATATTACCGAACCGTAACCTTCCTACTGCTACTACGAGTAACTTACCCATAGGTAAGTTCAATGCGAACCACTTCCGAGCGGCGTGGACAAGCCCGTGGGACGCGTGTGCCCCACCTCGCCGCCGGACCGCCGCTGTGCCGCCGTGCCGCCCCACCGCTGTGCCGCCCCACCGCCGTGCCGCCCCACCGCTGTGCCGTCGTAGCTCCGAAGCCCCAACTCCCCGCAGCTCAGCTCCGTAGCTCCGCAACCGCGCCTCCCCGTCCGGGCCGATCACGGGACGCCCCGGCACGGAGGCCGCTTCCTGACAGCCGCTTCACAGGAGGTTCGCCATGCCCGCACGCCCGCGCCCCAGACTTCTGGCCGCTGCCGTCACCGCCGCCGCCTGCCTCGGCGCCCAAGCCGTCACGGCCGCCCCCGTCGCGGCGGCGGACGAGGTCGTGTCCCGGGGTGTCACGATCCCCGCGTTCTACACCCCGCCCGCGTCCCTGCCCGACGTCAACGGCGCCCTCATCCGCAGCGAGCGCCTCCCGCTGACCCTGAGCCTGCCCGGCCTCAAGGGCCCGCTGCCGGGAACCGCGACCCGGCTGATGTACAGGTCCACCGACTCGAGCGGGCAGCCGGTCGCCGTCACCGGCGCGTACATCGAACCGTCCGCCGCCTGGAAGGGCAACGGACCGCGCCCCCTCGTCGCGGTGGCGCCCGGCACCCTGGGGCAGGGCGACCAGTGCGCCGCGTCCATGGGGCTCGAGCACCCGCTGCAGTTCAACGGCGAGACCGTATCCGTCGGTTACGAGGACCTGGCGATCTACCGCCTCCTCGCGAAGGGCGTCGCCGTGGTCGTCACCGACTACGCCGGCCTGGGCGCGACCGACCGCCTGCACACCTACGTGAACCGGGTCGACGAGGCCCACGCGGTCCTGGACGCCGTCCGCGCCGCCCGCTCGGTCCGCGGGACGTCGATCACCACGGCCTCCCCGGTCGGGCTCTACGGGTACAGCCAGGGCGGCGGGGCGACCGCCGCGGCCGCCGAACTCCAGTCCGCCTACGCCCCCGACGTCACCCTGTCCGGGACCTACTCCGGCGCACCACCCGCCGATCTGACCAAGGTCACCAAGGCCATCGACGGCAGCGAACTGGCCGGCGCGCTGGGCTGGTCGCTGAACGGTTTCCTCCAGTCCGACCCGTCCCTGAAACCCATGGCCGAGGCGCACCTGAACGCCGCCGGCAAGGCCGCGCTCACCGACCTCTCGACGATGTGCGTCGGCGACGCCCTCTTCACGTACGGCTTCGCCAAGAGCACCAAGTGGACCAGGGACGGAAAGTCCCTCGGTGACATCATCGCCACCACGCCCGCCCTCCAGATCTTCCTGGACAAGCAGTTCATCGGCACGATGAAGCCGTCCGGCCCGGTCCGCCTGGCCACCGGCGTCAGCGACGACCTCGTGCCGCACGGGCAGTCCCGCCGACTCGCCGTCGACTGGTGTGCCAAGGGCGCCGACGTCACGTACAAGGCCGTCGTCCTCCCCCACGTCGGCAGCGCGCTGCTCAACCACTTCGCCCCGCTGCTGACCGACCAGGGGGACGCCGTCGACTGGCTGACCGACCGGCTGTCCGGCAAGCGGGCCACCTCCAACTGCTGGAGCATGCCCCTGCAGCCCTGACCTGACGGCCGGCCCCGAGGTTGAATGCTCCCGGCTCCGGCCCGCCCGACTCACCGGGTGGGCCGGAGCCGGCGCGGGGCCCGGCGGCCGCCACGTCGAAGTGATCCGGGACCGGACCGCCCGGCCGGGCCGGGGCTCGGCTACGCTCTTCGACCATGTCGCACCCTGACGATCTGCTCGTCGCCGTCGCCGCGATGGTCGAGACGGACCAGGACAGCCAGATGTCACTCACCGTAGTGATCCCCGGCGCCGTCATCACCGGACGGCTGGCCCCCGAGGCCCTGTGGCGGGAGCGCGTGGCGGAGGTACTGCGCGACTCCGCGCGCCTGCGCCACTTCGCCGTTCCCTTCGCGGAGGCCGGCCGGGTCGAAGCGCCGTCGCACCCCTCCCACCTGCATTTCCACGTCGCCCGGATCCTCCAGGGGAGCTACGGCATCCCGGACACGGGCGGCATGTACCGGGTGGCGCTCGCCGATGTGAGCGCCTGGACGGTGGGAGACATCGGGTACTCCGACCAGCAGTGAGCGGGCCGTCGCCGTCCTGCCCACGGCGCTTACGGCGTGAGGCCGATCGACGCGCAGGCCGCCCGGTACTTCGCCGTGCAGATGTCCTCCACGTCGTAGACGCCGTCCCGGATCACCGTGTCCTCGATGGTGTCCTGCGTCAGGGCGACCACCGGCACCAGCATCGACGGGATGTCCTTCTGCGTCGGGCTGTCGACCCGTTCACCGGTCAGCGAGTCGAACTGGATGTCCCGCCCCTGGACCCTGGCCACCGCCACCTCGGCGGCACCGCCGGCCTCCAGCAGGAACGACTTGTACACCGTCATGTACTGCGTGCCCGCGACGACCCGCTGCACGGCCTCCAGATCGGCGTCCTGCCCGGTCACTGGCGGAATGCCGGGGAAGCCCGCCTCCTCCAGCGCCTCGATGACGGCTCCGGCCATGCCGTCGTTCGCCGCGTAGACGGCGGCGACGTCGTCGGCGCCGACGGCCTTGATCGCCTTCTTCATGTTCACCTTGGCGACGGCGGGCAGCCACTTCTCGGTGTCGTACGACTTGGCTATGACCACGTTGCCGTTCAACTCGCCCATCGCGCCCTTCTTGAACAGCGCGGTGTTCGGGTCGGCGGGCTCACCGTTCATCATGACGACCTTGCTGTTCTCCGCCTCGCTGCCGAGCGCGTCGACGAGCGCACGGCCCTGCACCTCACCGACGAGTTCGTTGTCGTGCGACACGTACGCGTCGATCGGACCCTCGGCGAGCCGGTCGTACGCGATGACGGGGATGTCCGCTTCCTTGGCTTTCTCCACGTCCGGTCCGATGGCCTTGGCGTCCACCGCGGCCACGATGATCACGTCGACCTCTTCGGCGACCATGCGGCCGAGCTGCTCGCTCTGCTTGGCCATGCTGCCCTCGGCGTTGGCGTAGACGACCCTGCCCTCCTTGCCGGTGAGGACGCCGACCCGTTCCTTGACGAGGGGGCGGTCGAACTTCTCGAAGCGCGCCGTGTCCCTGTCGGGGAGAAGGAGGCCCACGGTGATGTCGTTGCGCCGGCCCGGCGACGCGGAGCCACCGTCTTCGCCGATGGCGTCGAGCGCACCGCACGCGGAGAGCGAGAGCACCGAGAGGGCCGAGAGGGCGGCCGTCAGAGCGGTGGCGCCCCGACGCCCCCGGATCGTGCGGCGCGCGCTGGTGGTACGGGTGGTACAGGGGTTCACATCAGGTGCCTTCCAAGCGAGAGTGCGGCGCGGCGACCAAGTGGTGGGCAAGCCAACGCCGCACGGCCCGGCAGCGTCAAACCGCGTCTTCACGGGAACAGCCCTGTCATTTCCGTGTCTTGAGCACCTTCCACCGGGTCCGATTTCCGGTCGTGACGGCTCAAATCGACTCTGCGCGCGGCCCTCGACTGCCGTTGTCCCCCATGACTTTGGTGGAAGGACCTTCAGTCCGGGCCGCATTGCGCGCCGATTGACGCACATGCTCACGGCATTCACGCGAAGCGGGCAGAGAATGTGTGCAGGAGTGACACACAGGCTGCACACAGCGGCTCATGAGTGTCGTTAGCGTTGCTGTCCTGCTTCACCCCGCTCTCGCGTGCGCAACGCGGACGGGCCGTCCCCGGCTCGGCGGGTGCCTGCCAACTCGGGAAGACAGCGGATGAACTACTGCTCCACGTGTCGTCGGCATCTGAACGGCGCCCTCGTGTGCCCCGGATGCGGCGCCTACGCCCCCGACATCGCGCCGAGCGTCATCGGCGGTCACACCGTCCCGGGCACGGCGACCTCGACCGCACCCGCGGCAGGTTCCGGCACCGCGGCCGGTACGGGAATCGGTACGGGGCCGGTCCCTACCGTGGAAGTCCCGGACCCGGTGTCCACGCCCGCGTCCGTGCCGGCGCCCGTGATGTCCGCGCCCACGGGGCGGGCGGCGCGGCGGCGGCAGGTGGCCCGCTGGAAGAAGACCCAGCGCCGCGCCCTGGTCGCCACGGCGGTGGCCTTCGTCGGCGGTGGACTCACCCTCGCCTCGATGGACCGGGATTCCGGCGACCGCGCCCAGGCCGCCACAGCACCCGAGGTGTCCGGCATGGGCGGCGCGGACGGGCCCGCGGACCAGTACGGCGGCCCGGCGCCGTCCGTGAGCCCGCCCGGCACGCAGCGCTCCCAGGACCGGCCCTCGCAGCCGGCCCCGGACGACGACGCACACCGGCAGCCGACCGGCACCGTGTCGGCGCCCACCACCGCGTCGAGCACCCGGCCGGACGACGCCACCGGCGCTCCCACGACGGCCACGTCCCCGTCACGGACCACACCCTCGTCCGACGGCTCGGGCATACGGACGGGCTCGAACTCCAACGGCTCCGGAGCCGGCGTCGACTCCGGCACGGCGACCCGTCCGACGACCCCACCCGAGGGCTCCTCGGGCAGCGGCGGCTCGGGCGGCCGGAGCGGCTCGCAACCCGCCGCCTCGGCCCCCTCGACACCCGCGCCCGCGTCACCGGGATCGTCCGGCTCCGACACCGGCTCCAGCTCCAGCTCCAGTTCCAGCTCCGGCTCCGGCTCCGGCTCCAGCTCCGGCTCCGACACCGGTTCCGACGCCGAGCTCTGTCTCCTCGTGATCTGCCTCGGCTGACGGCTACCCCCGGTGCCCCCACCGGGCCTGCCCAGGGCCGTCCGTCAGTGACCGCCGACGAGTTCCCCGCTGAGCTTGTCGTGGAGGCGGGCACTGGGCTCGTTCAGGCCCGTGATCTCAACGGTCTTCCCGCGCTGCGCGTACCGCGTCCCGACGGCGTCGAGGGCGGCGACGGAGGAGGCGTCCCAGGCATGGGCGGACGACAGATCGATGACGACGCGGTCGGGGTCGCCCGAGTAGTCGAAGCGGCCGACGATGTCGTGGGACGAGGCGAAGAACAGCTCGCCGGTGACCCGGTAGACGACGGACGTGCCGTCGGGGCCGGTGACCGCGGTGACCTCGGCGAGGTGGGCGACCCGCCGGGCGAAGATCACCATGGCGGTGACCGTGCCGACGACGACGCCGACGGCGAGGTTGTGCGTGGCGACCACGCACACGACGGTGATCACCATGACGCCGATCTCCCCGGCCGGCATTCGCTTGAGGGTCTTGGGGGCGATGGAGTGCCAGTCGAAGGTCGACGAGCACGTCGCGACCGGTCTGCCCGAGGGGCAGGAACGCGAAGAACCGCTCGAGTCGCTGCGCGGCTTCGAGGAAGCGGCACGCCAACGGACGGCGGATCTTCGTACGCAGCTGGCGCGGGCGGAGGAATTCGCCACCACCCTGCGCGAACGAATCGAACCGATCAAGACAGGCCGGACGGGTGAAGAAAGCGAAGGCGGACCCCGCCCGGAACTCACCGCACCCGCCTGGCCCCGGCACAGCGGGAAGGCCCCCTCCCGCGTCCCGCACCGGTGTTGCGGAACAATCGGGGCATGAGCATCGTCAAGATCAACGTACTCACGGTCCCGGAAGAGCAGCGGGAGACGCTGGAGAAGCGGTTCGCCGCGCGGGCGGGCGCGGTGGAGGGTTCGGACGGATTCGAGTGGTTCGAGCTGCTCCGCCCCGTGGAGGGCACCGACACCTACCTCGTCTACACCCGCTGGCGGACCGAGGAGGACTTCCAGCGCTGGATGGCCGGCCGCGGCCAGGCCGCGCACGGCGGTGGCGGCGCGCAGGCTGGCGGCGCGCAGGGCGACCGGCCGAAGCCCGCTGCCACGGACGCGACGCTGTGGTCGTTCGAGGTGGTCCAGCAGACCGGCCCGAAGCAGGCCTGACCCGCCCACCGACGCCGCCGAAGCATGCGCCCCGAGAGGGCCGGGGCAACGCCCCGGCCCTCTCGGGAGGACGAGTGCCGGGAACCGGGACCGCGTTCAGGAACCCTGAATGCGGGGGGCGGCCGGACCCCTGGAAAACGCGGAGCAGGGGCCCCGCACTGATGTGCGGAGCCCCTGCAATCCCTGCGGACGTACGGGTCAGGCGGGAACGATGTTCTCGGCCTGCGGGCCCTTCTGGCCCTGCGTGACGTCGAAGGTCACCTTCTGGCCTTCCTGGAGCTCACGGAAGCCCGAGGTGGCAATGTTCGAGTAGTGAGCGAAGACGTCGGCGCCGCCGCCGTCCTGCTCGATGAAGCCGAAGCCCTTTTCCGAGTTGAACCACTTCACGGTACCGGTGGCCATATCAAATCTCCTGAGACAGTGCTGGGAAATCGCACTTTACGAATTCCCTCATCGTCGCGATGATCACCTGCCCGGAGAACCGGTAGCAAAATGGCAACCACAACTGCAACTGACGTCAGCCTAGCACGAACCATATCCACGGCAAGCGAGGAAAATCACCAAGGAAAGCGCGGTCAACGCGTTTGAAGAAATAGATTTCTGCGACGGGCGCTATATTTCTGTTCCGGCGAGAACAGATTTTTCACTGATGCTGATGCCGATGCGCGGCGCGCTCGCTCTGCCGACGCAGCTCCTCATAATCCCGCTCGACCTGCTTCAGCCGCTCCTCCAGGCCGACGATGCGGCACGCGGCGTCGACCGGGGTCCCCCGGTCGACGAGTTCGCGCACCCGTGCGGCGAGCTTCAACTGATGGCGCGAGTAGCGACGGTGGCCGCCGTCCGAGCGCGTCGGGGCGATCAGCCCCGTCCCGCCCAGGCCACGGAGGAAAGCGGGGGTCACTCCGACCAGTGCGGCGGCCCTGCCCATGGTGTAGGCCGGGAAATGGTCGTCGTCGAGCCGGTCGGCGACGGGGAGCCGGCCATCGTCCGGCTGCCGGGCGCCGGCATGCGGCCGGCTCTCCGAGGGCATGCGAACCTTCCTGCGGCCCGCCGGGAACACGGGCCACCACGGGGACGGGTTCCCCGCACAGGAACTCTAGTCACCTCAGTGGAAAAACTACCGCGACGCACACAGATATTTACTCCTGTTCACGGTGTCCGCGACCGGCGCGTGCCCGTCCGGACAACAGAGCCTCCCTTCGGGCCCTCCCCCGGCCGCGCCCGGTGCGGACCCATCTCCTGGAGTACGGCGCCGAGCTCGGCTCCGGTGAGTGCGCGGCCCGGCAGCGGTGACGGCGAAACGGTGCGCAGGCCGCCGAGGAACAGGGCGAGGGGGCGACGCCAGGCATCGGGCGTGGTGGCCGTGGTGAGGGGGACAGCGCGGCCGAGGGCGGCGAGGGCGAACAGGACGTCCTCCGTGGTGACGTCGGGACGCACGGTGCCCTCCTCTCGCCCCCGCCCGAGCAGCAGCTCCACCGTCCGGCGATTGTGGGCGTGCACGGCCTGAAGGAACTGCCTCTGCGCCTGGGCCGACCGGGAGGCCGGGGCAGCACAGGGCCACCGCCCTGACTGTCCCGGCGGCACCGCTCACGCGGGCTTCGGCTCGGCCTTCCGGGACGTCGGCTGCTCAAGGTGGACCACCACAGTGGAATAGAACCGGTTGACGGCGTCGTCCACGCTGCGGATGAACCCGGACTCGGCGTTGCCGCGCGTACTGCCCATGCCCTTGAAGAGGGTCAGCCGGAAACCGGTGATCTGCGCACCGTTCTTCGGCAGCAGGTCCCCCGGCTCGGGCCGAAGCCGTTCCAGAGTTCCCCTCGGCCCGCCCGTCTCGGCATCGACCAGCGTCTCGACGTGCAGGTCGGCCGGGGCCTCGCTCAACCACTTGAGGAGCCGCTTCGCCCGGGCCAGGGGGTAGCCCTGTTCGGGTGCCGGGATCTCGATGGACGTGCGCAGCTTGCCGGTCCGCAGGTCGGCGCTGATCGCGAGGACACCCGGTGTGTCCTCGATCCGCACCTCGGCCTGCAACCGCCCTTCGAGGCACAACTGGTCGGCCATCCGCACACGGTGCTCCCCTGGATCGGCTCCCCGCTTGACCCTGCGTACGGGAAGCACCTTCTGGCCGATTTCGCCGCCCAGCCCCAGACAGACCTGGCGGATCAGCCGTTCCCAGCTCTCGACCACTTCAAGGGCACGGGAGTCGCCCTGGCACAAGGTCTCGTCGTCGATGCCCCTGCGCACAGGGACCCACGCGGCGCCCATGTTCTGAAAGCCGTGGCAACCGGAGTTCTCGTGCTGGATGTAGTGCAGCAGCTCATGGAGCAGCCAGGCGTGCGCGCCGTTCCCGACACCTTCGTGCCGGATGAGCATCTGTGCCTGGTGCGCCACCTCCGCCCAGGACAGATGCCACAGGGCCACCTTGTGCTTGCGCCTGCCGTCGACCTTGACGTCGACCAGCGGGCTTCCTTCCAGCGCGACGTCGTTGGACAGCGTGATCACGGCCTCGTAGCCACGCCGAGCCGCTATGTCCATGTACGCCTGCACTTGATCGGCCTTGAGGGCGTTGCCGTTGGTCTTGGTCTCGACGAGCGCCGTCCAGAGCTTTCCGGCCCGTTCGACCCGGATCACACCGTCGGGGCGCCGTGGGGAGTCGCCGTGCGGCAACGTGACTTCCGTATAGGTCTCCATACGGCCCGCGGGGGCGCCGAATCCGGCCGTCAGCCGGCGACCGAACTCCGGCACCTGCGCCATCACCGACAACAGCACGGAGGTGGCGCGCATCTCGCGGTCACGGTCGCTCTTGAGCACCGAAAGGGGAAAGAGCCTCGCCTGGTTCCACGCATCGTTCTCGGCGAGGGACTTCTGCTCCGCCCTGGGCAGCGTGACCTTCTTCTTGGCGGTGCGGGGCCGCGCCGGCTTCCCGCTCCGCCCTGCGCCCTCTTGAGGCTGCCGCGGTGCGGGGATCGCCGTCGGAGGGGCTTGCGGCTCCTGCCCGCCGGGGACGGCCGGTGACGTGGTGCCGGATTCTTCCGCGGCCGTCGTCCCGTCCGCTGCCGCCGACTCGTGCGGGGCTCCCGCCCCGTCGGCTTCCGCCGCTGCTCCGGCTTCCGCCGTGTCATCGTCGATGTCGACCCCGAAGTCGGCCGCCAGCCCGGCGAGGCCGGTGTCGTACCCCTGCCCGACGGCCCGGAACTTCCACTCGCCCGAGCGCCGGTACAGCTCACCGAAGATGAAGGCGCTCACCGATCCGGTGTCCTCGATCGGGAACCGGAGCAGGCCGTCGCCCGAACCGTCGGCCAGCATGACCTGCAAGCCGTCCAGTTCATCGAAGCGCATGCCCTCGTACCGACTCGCGGCGACGACGATCCGCTCGACATCGTCCGGGACCGCTGTCAGATCGAAGACGATCCGGTCCTCGCTGCCTTCTCCGGCCGGCTTCTTGCCGAGGAGTTCCACGCTGCCGTCGACGGCCACCGGATTGTTGTAGAAGTAGAAGTCGGTGTCGCTGCGCACCTTGCCGTGCGGGCCCAGCAGCAGGACGGACACGTCCGCGTCGCCCTCGCCGGTCTGGCTGACCCACCCCAGGCTCGCGATCACCGAATCCACGTGGTCGCTCAGGGTGGCCAGCCCGACGTTGGCCCCCTTGGTCATTTCGTACATGAATCCCCCCAAAAAACCACGGCGAGCCGGAGAGACCTCTCCCTCGGCAATCCGCCGCGCACCGTGCGCGCCAGGGCGCGCATTCAACGCAACCAAAACTCTAGTACGCGAAATACGTAGTCAGCACTGTTCCGGCGGAAACAGGATGATCACTGGTGATCAAGGGCGATCGCGCGTGGTCCCGCAATACGCACACACCGAAGGCCCGGGGCAGGGGTGGACCGGTCGCCGTCTTCGTGATGGCCGGGAAGGCCGGGACGGGCCCCGAGCTGCACACGTGGGGACGCGTCGGCCCGTCCCGGCCTTCCCTCTGGCCGCAATCTGCCACGGGAAGGGGAGCCGCGCCCTCCGGGGCGGCCGAACGATACGGCGGGACATTCCGGGCGCTCTATCTCATTTCATCGTTCATACTCGGAGCATGAGTACGGCAACGTATGAACTGCTGGCCGCAAGTCCGCCAGTACTGCATCTGGCCGCTGCCTTTGTCGGCGGGCTGGTCATAGCCGGCGCGCTGATCTGGGCTGTACGCATCGGCATGAAGGTCATGGACCAGGAGGAACTCCGCCCCAGCCCCGAGGACCAGCCGAGACTTCCGGAGACCGGCGCAATCCACGAGGAGCGGGAGATGCGGGAGCCCGACGAGATGCCCTTGTCACCGAGGGACGGCGAGCGCCTCATGCCCTACCAACTCCATCACTCCGCAACCAGAACGGGGAAGGACCAGCAACGGAAGCGCTGGCTGCCCGGGTCGAGCGGCGCCTTCGGCAGTGGGGGCCCTGGACACGTGTGACCGGCGGAGCCGGACCGGAGACGGTCCGGCTCCGGCTCGTCAGCGGCTCAGCCAGGCCGTCGTGTCCGGGGCCAGACGGCCGTCCGTCAGGGGTGCGCTGGTCAGCCGAACCTCGCCCGGGGGCAGGGGGACCGGGGCGGTCGACAGGTTGGTCACGCAGCGCCAGCCGTCGTTGCGGCCGAACTGCAGCACCCCGGCGGGAGCGTCCTCCTCCAAGGTCAGCGTCTCGCCCTCCTGGAGCTTGCGGCGCAGGCGCAGGGCCGCGCGGTACAGCTCCAGGGTCGAGCCCGGCACCTCGTCCCGCGCCTGCACCCCGTCCTGCGCCTCGACGGCGTACGCGCCGAAGCCCGGCGGCTGCGGCAGCCAGGCGCCGCCCGCGCCGAAGCCGTACGACGGTCCGGTCGTCGTCCAGGGCAGCGGCACCCGGCATCCGTCGCGGCCCTTGCGGACGTGGCCGGTCTGCTCCCAGACCGGGTCCTGGAGAACCTCGGTGGGCAGATCTGCGACCTCGGGCAGGCCGAGTTCCTCGCCCTGGTAGACGTAGGCCGAGCCGGGCAGCGCCAGCATCAGCAGGGTCGCCGCGTGGGCACGGCGCAGCCCGGCGGCGGTGTCGACGGCCGGGGCGTGTCCGCCGGACAGCAGCCAGGCGTTGTCGTCGGTGCCCGGCGGCAGCATCAGGCGCGAGGCGTGGCGTACGACGTCGTGGTTGGAGAGCACCCAGGTCGCCGAGGCGCCGGCCGCTCGGGCGGTCGCGAGCGAGTCGGTGATGACCTGGCGGAGCGCCTCCGCGTCCCAGGGAGTCTGCAGATACTCGAAGTTGAAAGCCTGGCCCAGTTCGTCCCGCCGGGCGTACAGGGCGCGTCGGGCGCCGGGGACCCATGCCTCCGCGACGGCCGTGCGGGGCGGGGAGTAGGCGTCGAGGATCTTGCGCCAGTCGCGGTAGATCTCGTGCACCTCGTCACGGTCGTAGAACGGGTGGGTGCCGGGCGGGAACTCGGTGAGGGCGGCCTCGCCGCTCGGTTCGGAGGCGCCGAGGTCGCGCAGCGGCTCGCTCAGGTCCTTGGCGAGGGCGTGCGCGACATCGACGCGGAAGCCGTCCACCCCCCGGTCGGCCCAGAACCGCAGGGTGGTGCGGAAGTCGGCGCGGACGTCCTCGTTCGCCCAGTTCAGGTCGGGCTGTTCAGCGGCGAAGAGGTGCAGGTACCACTGTCCGTCGGACACCCGCCGCCAGGCGCTGCCGCCGAAGACGGACTGCCAGTCGGTGGGCGGGTGTTCGCCCCGCGGGCCACGCCCGTCGCGGAAGACGTAGCGCTCGCGGGCCGGAGAGCCGGTACCGGCGCGCAGCGCCTCCTGGAACCAGACGTGCTGGTGGGAGGTGTGGTTGGGGACGATGTCGACGATCACCTTGAGGCCCAGGCGGTGGGCCTCGGCGACCAGCACGCCGAAGTCGTCGAGGGTGCCGAGGCGCGGGTCGACGTCACGTGGGTCGGCGACGTCGTAGCCGCCGTCGGCGAGCTCGGAGGGGTAGAAGGGGCTCAGCCAGAGGGCGTCCACGCCCAGGGCGGTGAGGTGGGTGAGGCGCTGGGCGAGGCCGCGCAGGTCGCCAAGACCGTCGCCGTCGGCGTCGGCGAAGCTGCGGGGATAGACCTGGTAGACGACGGCCTGCCGCCACCAGTCGGGGTTGCGCGAGGAGAGGTCGGGCGCGGCGTCGGAGAGAGCGTCTGTGACGGGTGTGACGGGTGCAGTGGGGGCGGAGGCCGGCGGGGCCGGCCGGGGGGCGGGCGGATTGATGCGGTCGGTCACGCGCTCTCCTCCGGGTGGATGCGGATGACAGCATGAATCTGTCCAGAACGCCGCAAAGGTGAACACACGGGCGGAGCGGAGGCATTCCTTCCTTGTGTGAAGGGGGCGTGAAGAGTGCGCAACTCCCCTTACTCCGCCGCAGGTTGACAGGGTGATGCGGCGCGGCCACCATGAAGGCGCACTGAGGCACATGTGACCAATGAGCTTCGTGTTTCTTCGACCACTCATGCCCGGGCCGGCCGGCCGCCGCGTGCTGCCCTGCCGCCGCGCCCCGGTTTCCGGCACACGCCAAGAATGGGATCCGCATGTCCATAGCGAGACGTGTCCTCACCCGCCGCCTGCTGGGGACGGGCGCCGCGACCCTCGCCCTCTGCGCGGCCACCACCGTCGCCGCGACCTCCGCCTTCGCCCACGGCGCCCCCGGCGGCGACGGCTGGAAGTCGGGCGGCGACTACCGGCCCGGGACCGGTGCCGGCACGGTCACCGAGACCGACCGCTGCCAGTTCTCGCTCGACGGCACGAACTTCTTCGACTCCGTCAAGGTCGACGACCAGAACCTGCGGCCCAGCGAAGACGGCAAGGTGCACATCAAGGTCCGCGCCGCCGGTGACGCGACCACCTGCACCGCCTCGCTCGCCTCCTACCTGGCGCACGGAGCCACCTTCGCCTCCTCCGGCGAGCAGGTCTTCGTCGACTTCGGCACGGTGACGGTCAAGCCCGGCAAGACCGACTCCCTCGACATCGCCATCCCGGACAAGGGCTGCTTCGCGCAGATCGACCTCTACCGGGGCGCCGTGAAGTTCGACGGCAAGCTGGACGCGGACGACGGCTTCGAGCACGGTGAGCTGCCGAAGGGGCCGGACCGTCCGGTCATCAAGGACAAGCTGATCGCGGCCTGGAACGGCGGCACGAAGGACTGCACCGCCGACACCCCGCCCGAGGAGAAGACCCCCGAGCCGTCCACCCCCGCGCCGGAGCCGTCCGAGCCCGCCGAGGACACCACTCCGCCGGCCTCCGAGACGCCGGGCGAGCCGTCCACGACGCCCAGCACCGACGCACCCACCCAGTCCCCCTCCGAGCCGGCCACCGAACCGGGGGCCTCGCCGAACGGCGGCAGCGACAACCTCGCGGAGACCGGCGCCGACAGCAACACCGGCCCGTTCGCGATCGGCGCGGCGGTCCTGCTGGCAGGCGGCGCGGCGCTCGTCGTGACCACCCGCCGCAAGCGCGCCGGCACCAGCAGCAGCGCCAACAGCCAGTAGCCAGTAGCGCCCCATACGCGCCCGGCCCGTCCACGCGGGCCGGGCGTTCGGGTTCCGGGGGCAGCACCGCGGGGGCGGCAGAGGTGTCCGCGACGGACAGCGGGCCTACTGCCGTGTCCCGGGCCCGCCTCCCTCGACGGTCGCCAGGTAGAGCGTCACATAGCGCTGTACGTCCACGTCCAGCCCGACGTCCACCAGGCACTGCTCGCGCACGCCCTCGTGCAGTTCGGACTCGCCGATACGGGGGCGGCGGTCGACGACGGTCTGGCCGCGGGCGGGGCCGGGGCCCAGGGAGACTTCGACGGGGAGCCGGTGGGTGGTCAGGCCCTCCGGATCGACGACCGCGCACAGCGCGCCCGCGTCGCCGAGCCCGCCCGCGTCCTCGGTGGGGTCGCCGGGGGCACTGCCGGGGGTGGCGGGACGGTGGGCCAGCAGGTCACCGGCCAGTCGGGCGCCCGGTTCGGTGCTCGCGCGCAGCCTGTGCACCTCGGCCGCCGGGACGACGACCCGGTTGAACACGTCCAGGCCGTACATCGTGATCGGCACCCCGGCGGTGAGCAGGATCGCGGCGGCTTCCGGGTCGTGCCACACGTTGAACTCGGCGACCGGGGTGGCGTTGCCGGCGCCCGCCGCGCCGCCCATGAACACGATCCGCTCGATGTTGCGGGTGACCTCGGGATGCGTCCGCAGCAACAGGGCGATGTTGGTCAGCGGGGCGGTGGGCACCAGGGTGACCGGGCGCGGGGAGGCGAGGATCTCGCGGCGCAGTAGGGTCACCGCGTCCACGTCGGCCGGGGTGCGCCGCGGAGCGGGCAGGCCGAGGTCGCCCATCCCGTCGTGGCCGTGTACGTGGGCCGCGGAGCGCGGGGCCTCGATCAGCGGGCGCTCGGCCCCCCGTGCGACGGGCACGGCGGGCGCGCCCGCCGTCTCCAGCACGGTGAGGGTGTTGCGCACCACGCCGTCCACGTCCGTGTTGCCGGCCACACAGGTCACCGCGCGCAGGTCGATCCCGGGGTGACGGACGGCGAACAGCAGGGCGAGGGCGTCGTCGACACCCGTGTCGCAGTCGATGATCACCGGAACGGGCGGACCGTACGTCACGGCGAGGACTCCTTCGGGACGCGGGCTGCGGGGGACGGGACATGGGGGCGGGCGCGGGGACGAGGACATTTTCCCTTGTCGTACTCACCCGGACGGACCGCCGCGCTGGTGGAATGGGCGGCGCGGTGGTGCCGTATGAGCACGTGTCGCTGCCCCGGTCCCGGTCCTGTCCCGGTCCCGTCCCGGACGGCCGGGGCGCGGTCGCAGCCACATCCACAGCCCGGCTCCACCAGGAGGCACACCCCGATGACGCATGCCCCGGCCGCCGCCCGCGCCCTTCTCGCCTCCGTGCTGTCGGTGTCCGCGCTGCTGACCACGGCAGCCTGTTCCGTCCTCGGGAACGACACGGCCGGGCCGGCGGTCCCGGCCTCCGCCACCGTCTCACCCTCACCCTCCGCCGCCACCCCGGCCGCCGAGCAGTCCTCGTCGGCGGCGCCCGAGTCCGGGCTGAGCGAGGAGCAGCTGCGGGCCGCGCTGATCACGGAGACGGACCTGGGACAGCCCTGGGTGCCGACGCGGGGCGCGGCGACCTGGCGGGACGGGCTGCTCAAGTCGAGCACGAAGAACGCCGACTGCCGGCGGCTGCTCGACGTCCTCTACACCGAGGAGCTGTTCGGCGTGCCGGCCGGGCCGGGGGCAGTGGTCGCCCTGGACGACGCCTACAGCGGCGCCCAACTGCGGTACCAGGTGGCCGCGTACCGGCCCGCCGATGTGGACCGCACGTTGAAGTGGCTGGGCGGTCTGCCGAAGAAGTGCGGGGAGTTCACCGCCACGGCCAAGAAGGACGGCGTCCAGAAGGTCGAGGTCGACGCGCTGACGCTGCCGGAGACCGGGGACGCCCGGCAGGCGCTGCGGGTCACCATGACCGGCGAGACACCCGACCGCCAGCTGACGCGCCTCACCCTGGACCTGGCAGTGGTCCGGGTCGGCGAGGACGCCATCACCCTCACCAACGGCGGCTTCGGTGACGTCGCGTCCGAACTCACCCAGGTGGTCGCGGAGTTCGGGGTGAACCGGCTGACGGAGATCCAGAAGCAGGGCCGGGTACGGGTCTGATCGTCACGGATCGAACCGTCACGACTCCGACCGTCACGTCAGACGGTCCACGGCCTGCTTGGCCTCGAGCAGGTCGGCCCCGGTGGCCTCACGGTAGGCCTTGACCGCCTGGACCGTCTTGCCCTCCCGCACGAGCGCGACGATCTCGTCCTGGCCCGGGATCTCCTCGTGCAGATCCAAGTGCTGGAGCACCAGGTCGAGTTTGCGTTCGACCCGCGCGGCGGTGCGCTCTGCTCGGGAGACGTTTTTCTGAACGGCCCAAATCCCGAGAATCACGAGGCAGGCGAGAAAGAGTGTGTCCATGGCCGGCAAGCGTACGGAACCGAGGACAGCCCCCAGTCACCCTGCCCGGATCGTGACGCTCGCACCACCAACCCCCCTTGTGCCCCTTGCCGTTCGGGGCCGGCAGCCCTTAGGTTCAACCGCGGATTCACCGTGCCCCACCCATCGCTGTTGCGAGGTCGCCGTGCTGGAACGCATTCGCACCGCCAGGCGTTACGCCCGAGGCTTCGTCGCGGCCGTCGCCGCGGTCACCGCACTGGTCCTGGCAGCCAACGCGGGCCCGGCCAAGGCCACCCGCTCCGAGGAGCCGGGCCACCGCACCACAAGCCCGGTGGAAGCCGCCGTCCGCTAGAACCCGGCCTGTCCGCAGGCCCTCCGCAGGCCCCTCCACGGTCACTCCGCGGTCACTCCGCCGGGCCTAATGCGGGAGGGCCTTGCGCAGGGCCCTGTCCAGTTGTTCGGCCAGGGCCTCGTCCGACGGCACGCCGTCACCGTGCAGCGGGTCGAGCCGGGTGATGAGCGTCTGGGTGAACGCGCCGTACAGCGGGGTCCTCGGCCGGTGGACCGCCTTGCGCAGGGCCGGCAGGAGGATGTCGCGTGCGTAGGCGGGGCGGCCGCCGCTGTCCCGCGGGACCGGGTCGGCGCCCTCGCCCGTGGGGGACGCGGAGGGCCCGGGGCCGACCGCGGTGCACCGCTCGCCGCCCGCGTCGCCCTCGTAGGCCGAGGTGCGGGTCGCCGCGAAGCCCGCCTCCAGCAGGCAGCGCTGGCTCTCCTTCCCGGTGAGGAACCGGATCAGCTCGGTCGCCTTGCCCTTGCGCTGCGACACTCCGGTGACCGCGAGGTTCTGCCCGCCGAGCACCGCCCGGCCGGGCAGCGGGGCGACCCCGAGCTGTCCCTGGGAGAAGGTCCGGTACAGGGTGCGGTACTCCGACGGCCAGTGGCGCAGGAACGCGGTGCGGCCCTCGGCGAAGTCACTCAGGGAGGCGCCCTCGTCGGAGGCGGCGGCGTCCTGGAGGGTGTACGCCGTCTCCGTGCGCCGGCGCAGCTCGGCGATCCCGTCGGCCAGCTCGTCGACATCGCCGATGTAACGGCCGTCCTCGTCGACCAGCTCGAGGTCCGGCACCGCGGACGCGAACGCCTCCACCGCGTTGACCGTAAGGCCTTCGTAGGCGGCGAGCTGGGTGGTCCAGCCCTTCTCGTAGGCGTCCGGGGGAGAATGGGCGTCCAGGACCTCGACGAGGCCCCGCAGCTTGTTCCAGTTGGGGTCGGCGCCGAGGTCGGGCCGCTCGACGCCGGCCCGCTTCAGGTAATCGCGCCGGTAGTACAGCAGGCCGACGTCGCTGTTGAACGGCGCCGCGTACACCTGTCCGTCCCACCAGGCCGTGCCGGCCACCGACGGGATGACGTCGTCGTTGTCGACCAGGTCGCGCGGCAGCGGTTCGATCAGGTCCGCGGTGGCGAACTCGGGCACCCAGGTCACGTCCAGGTTGACCACGTCGTAGTCGGCGCTGCGGGACTGCAGCGCGCCGAGCAGTTGGCTGCGCTGTTCGTCGGCGCTGCCGGGAAGCTCGACCAGGCGGGCCCGGAAGCCGGAGTTCTTCCGCTGCTCACGGAGGTTCCAGGCGTCGATGAGCTGCCGGCGTATGCCGTTCTTGCCGGTGACGTCCCGGCCGCTGGCGACCACGATGAAGCCGTCCACGTCGCCCGGGGCCGCGGACCCGGCCGTCCCCGTGGGAGCACCGCCGCCGTCGGCCGGGCCGCGTGTGCCGCCGGTGCAGGCGGTGCAGACGGCGATCAGCAGCAGGGCGAGCGACAGGGCGAACAGCGGCACCCGCGGAGCGGTGAGCCGTCGGGGCCGGGTCATGAATCCCCCGTTCCGGTGCGGGCGACCTCGTCGCGCAGGGCCGGGCCGGGATCGTCGCCGCTGTCCAGGCAGCGCCCCCTGGAGACGTCGGCGATCTGTCGGTCCGGCCGGCCCGGGTCGCAGCCGTGGTCCGTCAGGGACACCACGGTCACCGGCACCTCGGAGTTCCGCGCCCCGGCGAGGATGTCGTCCAGGTGGTCCCGGGAGAGCTGGTCGCTGTCCTCGCTGTCGGTGATGTACACGATCAGCCGGCGGCTGTCGGACCCGAACGGTTCCATCGCCTCGAACGCGGCGTCCAGGGCGTCGCGCGGGTCGGCCTCGGCGTCCCGGACCCGGGCGCGGGCGTCGAGGGTGCGTTCGACGTCGGCCCGCCGGTGCTGACCGATCGGCAGCAGCTTCTCGTACGACCGGTCGCCGGTGTCCGCCACCGCCCACACGCCGTACCTGTCCCGTTCGCCGAGGCCGCCCAGCGACTGCTTCAGCAGTGCGGGGCCGCCGCTCGGCCCCTCCCACAGGTCCTTCTTCATCGAAAGGGAGCTGTCCAGCAGATACAGCACCCGTCCGGGGCCGCCCGCCGCCCGGTACTCCGCCAGGGCCGCCTCCATCGCGTCCCGCCCGGCGAACCGGTCGAGCGCGGAGGGAGCGGGCAGCACGCCGTCGGCGACCGTGTCCTGGTCCATCAACTGCCAGTCGTACGGGGAGCGGAAGCCGTCCCGGGCGAACACCGCGCGGCCCTCTTTGCCGGTCAGCCAGTCCTGGAAGGCGGCGACCGACGCGTCGCGGGCCTCCTCGTCCCGGTCCGCGCCCTGCCAGCGGACCCGGACGAACACCGGCGCCACACCGGGGACGTCCGTGGGGTACTGGGCGCTGCGCGCGGTGCGCGTGGCCCGGTCGCAGTCGACGCCGCTGCGCAGCAGGAACTCGGGGACCAGGGCGGCCGTGTGGTCGTCCATGTCGTCGCGGTCGGGCAGCGTGCACAGCAGCTCGGCGGCGGTGGGGGAGGGCGGCCCCGGCTGGGCGACCCGCTGTTCGGCGGTGACGACGGACTCGTCACCGTTGTACAGGCCGATCGTGGCGAGCAGTCCGATGTCGGTGAACTCCGGGTCGGGGCGCCGCACCGCGGCCTCCTCGTCCCGCTCGGACAGGTCCTCGATCATGCGGTTCAGGGTCAGGCCGGTACGGTTCTCCACGCCCTGGGCGGCGATGTCCCGCGGGGCGGCCAGCACCACCGGGGAGTAGGCGAGGGGCTCGTCGGCGGGCTCCGCGACGGCCACCGCGTCGGTGTCCTGGCCCGCCACGACCCGGGCGAGGTCGGCGCGGGAGGCGGGAATCCAGATGTCCGGCTGCGGCCCGATGTCCCGCTGCGGGTTGACATTCTCGTCGTGGGGCTCCTGCCAGGCGCCGGTCTCCTTGCGCAGCGCGGTGACCACGTCGGAGGAGCCCGCGCTGTAGACGGTGATGCCGGTGCGGCGGCAGCCGTCGTCCAGGGTGTTCGCCGCCGAGGTCAGATGGGCTTCGGCGACGTCACGGATCGTCGGCTCCAGATCCGGGTCGGTCAGGACGCGCAGCTCCAGCGGCGGGGCGCAGACCGTGTCGCCGCCCCGGAGGTGTCCGACGAGCCCGAT
The DNA here is from genome assembly GCF_042655885.1 of Streptomyces chlorus. Lineage (NCBI taxonomy): Bacteria > Bacillati > Actinomycetota > Actinomycetes > Kitasatosporales > Streptomycetaceae > Streptomyces > Streptomyces chlorus. Next base: position 105,723 of record NZ_JBHSOA010000012.1, on the reverse strand, counting down.
CACGCCGTAGGCGCCGGCGGTGAGGAGGCCGAGGACGGCGAGGCACAGCGGGAGGACGGTCCGGAGGGTGCCCCACCAGGCCGTCCTGCCGTGCCTGCCGGTTCTGCCTGTCAGACCGGTTCTGCCTGACAGGCCGGTTCTGCTCGTCCGCCGGTCGGACCGGTCCGTCCCGCGAGGGCTGCGGAGGCGGCCGACGAGCCGGGCAGTGAGCGGGGCCCGTGGCGCGTAGGCGGCGGGCGTGAGCGTGGGGTGCGGCGTGGGTTTGGGCGTGGGCGTGGGGGCGGATGAATCCGGATCCGGGTGCGCGCCGGGTCTCTTCGGGGCCGGGCCCGGGGCCGGGGCCGGGCCGGGGTGCTCCGCCGGTCTCGTCCCTCCTACCGTTTTCGACGGTTTCGCCCGCCTCGATGGCTTCTCCGGTCTCCACGGCTTCGCCCGGGTGCGTGGCTTCGCCGTCAGCAGGACGTCCTCGCCGGGCTCCGCGCGCCACTGCGGCTCCCACCCGTCGCCGCGCACGGTACTGAGGCCGCGGGCGGCCATCCGCTCCCGTATTCGCTCGGAGAGGTCCAGGAAACCCGTCTCGCCCTCCTCGTCGAGGAACCGGACGAGTTCGGCGGTGTACGGCGTCGGCGTCCGCGGATCGCCCGCGTCGATACGGTGGTTGGCCTGGACGCTCATCATCAGCAGCAGGCGGTGCTTGTCGCTCAGGGTCTCCCGGACCCAGGCCGCGTTGCCCGCGAAGCAGCAGTCGAGGATCACCACGATCCGCCGGGCCGGGCTGGTGGCCAGCATCGTCAGCACGGTGGTGAAGGGCTCCGCGCCCGGGAACACCGCGTGCCCGCCCGCGACGACGCTCGCGTTGCGCATCTGCAGGAACAACTCGTCGCCCGCGCTGGGGATGGCGCCGTGCCCGGCGAAGTAGAGCAGCAGCACCCCCTCCGCCTCCGCGGCGGCCGAACGCAGTGCCCGCCCGAAGTCGTCCAGGGACGGCGAGCGGGCGACCGTTATCTCGTGCTCGCCGAACACCCGCCCGCGCGCCAGCACTTCACGCAGGTGGTTCACATTGTGCTTGACCGCCGGAAGGTCGCCGGGCACACCGTGCGGCGGCTCCGTGAGGTCGTACTCGGACACGCCGACCAACAGCGCCCTGCTGGGCAGCCCCCGCGGGTCGAGACGGATCACCGGCCTACCTGTCGTCGAGGTTCACCGATTCGACTCTGCCCCCGGGCGGTTCGCCGTCCTCGACGTCGCGCCGGTTGGCCTGCCAGGCCGACACGGCCTTCTTGACCTGGTCCAGCAGCTCCGTGGCGATCGCGCCCGCACCCGCGCCGACGAACAGGACGACGATGTCCATCCCGAGACCCATCGGGGCGCCGGACTCGTCCGTCCTCGGCCGCTCCTGGATCTGCAGATCGCCCGCGCGCACCCGTTCGTCGAGCGGTTTCTCCCGTTCCAGCCACTTGCGCAGCGCACCGATGTCGCTCGCGCTCGCGGTAGCGTCCAGCTGGATCCGAATGCCCCGGTTGGCCACACCATCCCCCTCAGCCATAACTCACCATCATGGCACTGCTGTTGCTCCACGGGGAGGGGCCGGTAACGGTTGCGTCTTTCCGACAGAAGAGGAAGGGTGCGGGCAGATCCGGTCGGGCCCCGGTTCAGTTCTGCGTCTGCAACTGGCTCAGCTGCCGCCGCACATGGTCCAGGGCGCCTTCCCGTCGTCCGGGCACGCGGCTGCGCAACTCCGCCAGTGACAGGCCGAGTTCGCGGGCCCGCACCGGGTCGCCGATCCGGCCCCACTGGTGGTGCGCCCGGTCCACGGCGGTCTCGACGGAGGAAGCGTCCGCCGTCTGCCCGGTGTTGAGCCGTGCGGCGGCCACCGCCAGCCAGATGTGACAGCTGAGCGCCGCGTCCCCGGCCAGCATCGCCAGATCCGCGCGAACCTCGGCCCAGTGCAGCGCCTCCTCCGAGGCGGGCCCGTGGGCGAGGGCGGCGCTCTGCTCGTGCCGCGCGGCGAGCGCGTGGGCATCTGCGTGGCGGCCGGACCGTACGGCCTCCGTGATGACCGTGTGCGGGTCCCCCGGCACGGGCCCGGGTCCGCGCCGCGCCAGAACGAATCCGACGTGCGCGCCCTCCGCGGCGACCCGGACCAGCGCCTGCTGGTGCAACTCCTCGTCCGGCGGGCGCCGTCCACTGCGCAGCAGCGTCGCGACCGCCTTCATGTACGCCGGTTCCACGACCGTACGACGGGAGCGGGTGGGCGGCGGCGCGATGCGTCCGTAGACGGCGGCGTCGCGACCGGAGTCGAGCGCGGGCGGGAGCGCGGGCGGGACCGGGACCGGTGCCGAACCCGGTGGGCCCGGCGGCTGCGCAATGCCCAGTGCCTGCCAGGTCTCCTGGTCCGCGTGCAGGTCGAGGATCAGCGTCGTGACACCCGGGGGACGCAGTCGCAGCTCGTCCCGGAACCAGTGCCACGGGAACGCCGTGTAGCGCACGGTCGACGCGGTGGTGCGGGCCAGCGCCAGATGGGGCAGACGCTGGCGGCGGTCGAGCAGCAGTTGCCCCGCGACGTACAGGGTGAGCGGTCCGGGGGCGGTCGCGGCGGCGCGCAGCCGGGTCAGGACCGCCTGCGGTTCCAGCGGGTCGGCGAGCTCGACGACGTTCGCGGTGTCCGTGCCGGACAGGACGGCGGGCGGTACGGCCGCGAGGACGGGAAGCACGGACGCCGCGTCCACCAGCCGTCCCCGCCCGGGCGGGGAGGCCGCCAGCAGCAGTACGGTTCCGGGCGCGGCCCCGGGCTTGCTTCCGGGTGGGGTCCCGGGCATGGTTCCCTCCCCTGTCGATCACCATCCAGAGCAGCACCGTAACCGCTGCGGCTCCACCATGGGGCCTCGGATCAATGAACTTCCCTCTTCGGGGCGTTCGCCCCCGGCCCACGGATCCGGCGCACCGCGAAGGCGGTGGTGTCGTCGTCCAGGTGACCGCCGCTGTGCCGGAGTGTCCCGTCCCGTACGACGGCGACCAGCCGGGCCGGTTCGGCGGCGCGTGGGTCCCGTGCGACCGCCCGCGCCACGCCCTCGGCGAGCGGGTAGAACGTCCCGCCGGCGTCCCGCGCCTCGGTCACCCCGTCGGTGACCACCAGCAGCGTCTCGTCGGCGGCCAGCGGCACCCGGTGCACGCGCACCGGAGCGGGGTCCAGTTCGCGCAGCCCCAGCGGAAGCCCGCCGGTCACCGGCAGCGGCCGTACGCCCGCGGGGCCGACGGCCAGCGGCGGTTCGTGACCGAAGACCACGGCCTCCACCGTGCCGGGGCCCGCCGTACCGGGACCCGCGGCGTCGGCCCGCCCGGGGTCGGGCTGGTCCGCGTCCGCCGGGAAGCCCAGCAGCACGGCGGTGGCGAAGCGGTCGCCGTCGGCCCGGCCGAGGGCCGTGGTGTAGCTCCGGTGCCGGAGCATCCGTTCCTCCAGCCGTTCGGCCACGGTCGCCAGCTCCGGCTCGTGGCAGCCCGCCTCGCGGAACGTGCCGAGCAGTGCCGCCGCCGTCTCCACCGCGCCCAGCCCCTTGCCCTGCACGTCCCCGACCAGGACCCGGGTGCCGTACGGGCCCGGCTGGATGTCGTAGAAGTCGCCGCCGACCCGGGCACCGGCGTCCGCGGTGAGATAGACACCGGCGTTCTCCAGACCGCCCCAGGAGGGCGGCAGGGGGCGCAGCACCGTACGGCGGACCGTGTCGGCGACGTCCCGCATGTGCAGCGCGCGGTTCTCACCGCGCACCCGGACCACGCACGCCAGCGTTGCCAGCACACCTCCGACGGCGACGAGGATGAAGTCGGGCAGACCCGTCTGGAACTCGTGCGGCCAGCCGTGGTCCACGATCGTGAAGATGCCTAGCGAGAGCACTGCGAACACGATTGTGCCCAGCACCCCGCAGATCGCGGCCGCGATGCCCGGCACCAGCACGATCCAGGAGATGATCCGGAACTCGCCGCTGGTGTGGTAGTCGACCACCGCGATGGCGATCAGCAGCAGAAGCGGCGGCACCCAGGCGACACTGCGCCCCCGCACCTGCAGCATCGCGTGCCGGTACACGACGTCCCGGCGGCCGGCCCGGGGGTACCGCCGGATGAGCGTGCCGAGTCCCCTGCTGCCCTGGCGCACCGCCCCAGCGAAGCACGCGAGCGCACGGCCCGCATCCGGTCGGCCGGATGGCGGGACGGGACCGGGTCGAAGGCGGGAGGGGATACAGGACGGGTGCGGAACCGACGGCGGGACGGATGCGGGACGAGATCCAAGGCGGGATACAGGGCGGGTGCGGGCCGGGACTCGAGTCGGATCCATGGCGGGGTTCGGGGTGGGACGCGGGACGAATTCGGGTGGCCGAGTTGCCGGCCGCCCCGCACAGGTGTGCGCTGGAGGCGGGGGCGAGGCGAGAGGAGTCCGCTCATGACTCATGCGGCACCCAGAACCCAGCTCATGCCCAGGCGGCGGCCGGACAGAATCCGCGTCTTCAGCGAACGGGCCCACGTCGTCGGAAAGCTGGCGGTGCCCGTCGTCCTCGGGCTCGTCTACGGCTACTGGGTGGCGGCCAACCGGCGCGACGGCGGCCCCATCACCGGCTGGAACCTCCTGTTCGGGTTCCTCACCGCACTGGTGTTCGCCGTCCTGTGCATGGCCCTGCTGAGCGTCGCGCCGAAGCTTCGGCGCGAGGTGCACGCCGTGTTGTGGGGCGCGTTCTCCGGCGCCGCAGTCAGCTTCCTGTTCAACCAGACCGGCCTGAGCACGCTGCAGTCGACCGGGCTGGGGCTGGCGGTCGCGGCAGGCGTCTTCGTCTTCCTGTTCTACCGGTACTACACGCACGAGGACGCGCAGGGCCACCGCATCGAGTGACGCGGTCGTTCCTCCGGTCCGACGGGCGCAGGGCGCAGGGCGCAGGGCGCAGGGCGCAGGACCCCGGGGACTGACCCTGGGTGCTCCGGGGTCCTCGGGCCTCGAAGGCCTCCGGGTTCTCAGGTTCTCGGAGCCTCGGGTCTCGGGCCCCGGGTTCTCGGGTCTCGGAGCCTCAGGCCCCGGGTTCTCAGGTTCTCGGGCCTCAGGTCCGCCGAGGTCCTCGGATCCTCCGGGCCTCCGGTCTCAGGTTTCGGATCCTCCGCGCCTCCGGGCCTCCGGATGGTCTCGGTACTCCGGATGCCCGCCCTGCGCTCGCGTGTACGTCTCCCCGCGCCTTGGCTGAAGGGGTGCCGCCCCACGCCGTACCGCTGGAACCACCGGAACCGCCGGAACCGCCCCGCCGCGAGCGGACGCCCACCCGCCTGCGCAATGCCCTGTCGGCGGCGCTCGTCGCCCTGGCGTGCCTGCTCGTGCCCTGTGGCGCGCTCGCGGCCTGGGTGGTGCACGGGCTGGCCGACACCGGACGGTACGTCGGCACCATGGCGCCGCTGTCCGCCGACCCCGCCGTGCGCGACGCGGTCGCCGACGCCGTCGGGGACGGGGTCGTACAGGAGCTGGACGCGGGGCCGGCGCGCGACCTGCTCGAGCCGTTCGTACGGGACGCCATCCGCTCGTTCACCCGCACCGAGGCGTTCGGCACCGTGTGGGAGGTGGGCAACCGGGCCGTCCACGACGCGGTCCTGCACGCCCTGCGCGACGGCCGGGCGGACCCCGGCCCGGTCACCGTCGACCTCGCGCCCGTCACCGCCGAGGTGAAGCGGCAACTCGTCGCCGACCGTATGCCGTTCGCCGACCGCATTCCGGTCGAGCACACCCGGGTCGCGGTGGTGCCGGTCGGGGAGACCGCCGGGCTCCGGACGGGGTACCGGCTGCTGGACGTCGCGGCCTTCTGGCTGCCCCTCGCGGCCGTCGTCCTGGCCGTCGCCGGGATCGCCGTCGCCGTCCACCGCCGTCGCGCGCTCACCGCGACCGGGCTCGGTATCGCCCTGGGCGGCGGTCTGCTCGCCGTCGCCGTCGCGGTCGCCCGTCGGCTCACCCTGGCCGACGTGCCCGAGCCGGCCCACCGCCCCGCGGCGGGCGTGGTCTACGACGCCCTCACCGCCACGCTGCGCACCGCGTCCTGGACGCTGCTCGCCCTGGGCCTGACGGTGGCCCTCGCCTGCCTGCTGACCGGACTCCGCGGGCGCGGGGCAGTGACTCGGCGGCCGGGGGCACGAGCCGGTGAACAGGCGCGGTCATCTGCCGGTGAACAGGCGCGGAACGGATCACCGCAACCTCCCGTCGTCGGCCCTCGTCCTTGAGGGAGGATCTTCAGGTACGGATTCACCCGCGAGCGGAAGGCCGGACGTTGGACACTGCGACTGCCGAGACGGCCGAGTGGATGGACGCCAGGGAAAGGACCGGACGCCGCAGCGGAAAGCGTCGGTTCGGCGGCTGGTCGGCGGCGCTGCTCTTCGCCGGGGTGAGCGTGATCGTCGGCTGCCGGGCCGTCGGCACCGACGCGGTCACCCCCGTGCCCCAGCTGCTCGCGTTCCTGCCCTGGCTCCTCGTGCCGACCGCCCTCGGGCTGCTGTTCACCCTGCTCGCCCGGTGGTGGACCGGCGCGGTCTGGGGCGTCGTCCTGCTCGGGCTGCTGGCCTGGTTCATCGAGCCGTACGGGAAGACCGGCGCACCCGCCGGCCCGCCCGCCGCCGAGTTCCGGGTGATGACGTCCAACGTCGAGTTCGGCCGGGCCACCGACGGGCTGGTCGACGCCGTGCGCCGGCTGAAGCCGGACGTGGTGTTCGTCCAGGAGTGCGAGTACACCTGCGACGCGCTGCTGCGGCGGGAGCTGACGACGGACTATCCGCACCGCCGGGTCGTGGTGGGCGGCGGTTCCGAGGGCTCCGTCATCCTCAGTCGCTTCCCGCTCAGGGGCACCGACGCCGTCCCCGGCACCATGGGCATGCCCGGCGCCGTCGCCGACGTCGACGGGCACGCCGTACGGCTCCAGCTCGCCCACCCCATGCCCCCGATCCCCGGCCAGGTGGGCGTCTGGGAGCGGGAGCTCGGCAGGCTGCGCGACGTCGTCACCGCGGACCCGACGGCCCCGATGGTGCTCGCCGGGGACTTCAACGCCTCCCAGGACCACGCCGCCTTCCGGCGCCTCCTCGACTCCGGGCTCAGCGACGCCGCCCGGCTGGGCGGCGCCCACCGGGTCCCGACCTGGCCGGCCAGGACCACGCCGACGTTCGGCGCCCAGATCGACCATGTGCTGATGTCCCATCAGTTCGCCGCGGACCGAGTCCGCTTCCTCGACCTCGCCGGCACCGACCACCGCACCCTGGTCGTCGACCTCGCACTGCACGGCGACGGCTGACCTCGGGCCGGCGCCTTGCCGCACCCGGATACGACGGACGGGGTGCGGACGCCCCGCAGGGAGCCCGCACCCCATCCGTAACCGAACCCGAACCCGAATCCGTGTCGGCGTCAGTGCCCTTGTCCGTCGACGTCAGACGCCGATGTCGCTGCCGTCGGTACGCCACACGGCGACCACGGCGGGCCGGGGGTAGGTGCCGGGGCCGTCGGGCCAGGTGCTGCCCGGGTTCTCCACCGAGGCACCGTCCACCTCACCGGGGTGCTGCACGGCGACGAGCACCCGCCGGTCCTGGACGATCGGACCACAGGTCTCCGCGCCCTTCGGCACGGTCAGGAACTGCTTCAGCTCACCGCGGCGGTCACCGCGCGTAGCGACACCGAAGAGCCCGTCGTGCGAGCCGAGGGCGGCGCCGTCGGTGGAGATCCACAGGTTGCCGTGGTCGTCGAAGGCGACGTTGTCCGGGCAGGAGATGGGGCTCACGGAGTCCTTCGGGAAGCCGGCGAAGTACGTCGCCGGGTCCTGCGGGTCACCCGCGACCAGGAACAGCGACCAGGCGAACCGGGTGCTCTCCGGCCGGTTCCACTGCTCGGTCAGTTCGAGGACGTGGCCGTGCTTGTTGGCGTTGCGCGGGTTGGCCTCGTCCGCCTTGGGGTTCGAACCGACACCGCGGTTGGTGTTGTTGGTCAGGGCGACGTAGACCTTGCCGGTGACCGGGTTGGGCTCGACGTCCTCGGGGCGGTCCATCTTGGTGGCGCCCACCTTGTCGCCGGCGAGCCGCGTGAAGACGAAGACCTCCTCGGCGGTCATGCCGTCGACGTGCGAGACGGCGCTCTTGGCGGTGGCGGTGGCCAGCGGGATCCACTGGCCACTGCCGTCGAACTCGCCGTCCTTCGGGAGCTTGCCGGTGCCGTCGATCTCGATGGCGGGCGAGTCACCGGTGATCCTGGCGACGTAGAGGGTGCCCTCGTCGAGCAGCGTGAGGTTGTGCTCGCGCGCGGAGCGGCTGTTGCCGTGCCGCATCCGCTTGCTGCCGACGAACTTGTAGAGGTAGTCGAACCGCTCGTCGTCACCGGAGTACACGACCGGGCGGCCGTCGTGCGTCAGGCGCACGGTCGCACCCTCGTGCTTGAAACGACCGAGGGCGGTGCGCTTGCGCGGGACGGAGTCCGGATCGTACGGGTCGAGTTCGACGACGTAGCCGAACCGGTGCGCCTCGTTGGGCTCCTGGGCGAGGTCGAACCGCTTGTCGAACCGCTCCCACTTGCGCTCGGTGGCGCCGGTGCCGATGCCGTACCGCTTGTCGGTCGTGCGGCTGCTGTTGGCGAAGTACTGGTTGAAGTTCTCCTCGCCGTGCAGGGTCGTGCCCCACGGGGTGGTGCCGCCGGCGCAGTTGTTGAGGGTGCCGAGCACCTTGCGGCCGGTCGGGTCGGCGGAGGTCTTCACCAGGGCGGAACCGGCCACGGGACCGGTCAGCCGGAACTCGGAGGTGGCGGTCAGACGCCGGTTGAGGTGGTGCCGGGTGACGGGCGTGAGCTTGCCGCTCCTGCGGTCCTCCTCGACGACGACGACGCCCAGACCGTGCGCGGCCCAGCCGATCTCCACCTGTTCACGGGTGGGGTTGGCGGCGTCGTAGCCACGGAACATCAGCACCTCGTCGGTGTACTCGTGGTTGGCCACGAGCACCTGGCGACCGCGCTCACCCTTGAGGGGGAGCAGGGCGAGGAAGTCGACGTTGTACCCGAACTGCCCGGCCTGCGCCTTGGCCGTCTGGTTCTCCGGGTCGAAGGCGGGCGCGCCGCGCAGGATGGGCTCACCCCACCGGATGACGACGTTCTGGCCGTAGCCCTCCGGCACGGTGACGACGTCGGCGGTGTTGGGCGCGACGGGCGTGAAGCGCAGGCCGCGGGCGCCCTTCGGCTTCTGGTTCCCCTGGCCATGACCCTTACCGGGGCCTCCCTTGCCGGCGACGGGGGCCGCCTGGGCCTCGGGAGCACCGGCGAGGTTGACCGCGCCGGCACCGGCGGCGACCACCGTGACAGCGGCGGCGGCCCGCATCATCGACCGGCGGCTGAGGGCGTCGGAGATGACGTCGCCGACGTATGCGTTGGAGCTGGTGTTGGGCACCTCGTGGAAGCAGGCGTCACCGCACCGGAAACGGCAGGTCATGGCGGACCGGCCGCCGGGGTGCGAACTGGACGGCGTCCCGATCAACGGAAGCAGCTTGCGCACGTGTTCTCTCCTTGGATACCCGGGGTGTCAGCGTGACCATAGGGACACATATGTGCGGCAGCCGGGCGCCAGAATGAACGGAGAGTGAACCTGTGACAGCACGAAGGGAGTTACCTGCTTCACTGCACTCCGGCCCACAGGGGCCGAATGACGCCCTTGACACCCTGCCCAAGATCACCCACGAGGGCCGCTAACCTTACGTATCCGTCCTGGCCAGGGATTGACGGGCTACAACTCACGCGAAGGGTTGCGCACATGGGCATTCTCACTCTCCTGCGGAACGCGTTCGGCCGGTCACGCAAAGCAAGCACGGCAGAGGCGGAGGGTGTGACGCCGGTCGCCGAAACGGACGGTGCGGAACAAACCGCCCGCCCGGACGCCGCGACCGCAGCCACCCCGACGCCGCCCGAGCCGGCCGACGAGTCCACGGCGGCCGCAGCTCCGGCCCCCCGACTTCCGTCCCCCTCCCCCGAACCGACGCCGCAGGCCACCAAGGCATCCGTCCCGGAACCCCGCGCCGACGCACACGACCTCGTCTCCGCGGCCTTCAGCAACGCAACGCCCTCCACCCACTCCCCGGAACCGAAGACAGGGACCACCCCCGACCCGGAGCCGACCCCCGAGCCCGCGGCCGAGAAGCCCGAGCCGAAGCCGGCAGCAACCCCCGACACTCCGCAGCCCGAGCCCGAGCCCGAGACAGTCCTCGAGCCGAAGGCAGAAACAACGACGACACCCACCCCCGAGCCCAAGGCCGAGCCCCAGCCGGTGGCCGAAGCCGAAGCCGAGCCCCAGCCGGTGGCCGACACCACCCCCGAGGCCGCGCCCGAAGCCGAGGCCGCGCCGAAGCCGGTGGCCGAGCCCGAAGCCGAGCCGGAGCCGGTGGCCGAGCCCGAAGCCGAGCCGGAGCCGGTGGCCGAGGTCGAAGCCGCCCCCGAGGTCAAGGCCGAGCCCGAAGCCGAGCCGAAGCCGGTGGCCGAAGCCGAGGTCGAAGCCGCCCCCGAGGCCAAGGCCGAGCCGAAGCCGGTGGCCGAAGCCGAGGTCGAAGCCGCCCCCGAGGTCAAGGCCGAGCCGAAGCCGGTGGCCGAAGCCGAGGTCGAAGCCGCCCCCGAGGTCAAGGCCGAGCCGAAGCCGGAGCCGGTGGCCGAGGCTGCACCGGAGCCGACGCCGGAACCCGCGGCCGAGGCCACCCCGGAGCCGACGCCGGAACCAGAGGCACAGCCCGCGGCCGCCGACGGCGAGGACACCCCGCAGGGGCCACCCGCACCCGACGACGAAAGCCGCACGGGCGGTGCGGATGGGAACACCGCCGAAGGCGAAGCCGAGGCCGACGCCAACCCCACCACCCCCCTCAAAACGCCGGAGGCGATCCGCACCGCCTACGACGCCGCAGGCCAGGCCCTCGCGGAGCGCGGCCTCGCCGACACCCGAGCCAAGGTCTACCTCGTTCTCGACCGCTCCGCGTCGATGCGCCCGTACTACAAGGACGGCTCCGCACAGGCCCTCGCCGAGCAGACCCTCGCCCTCGCCGCCCACCTCGACACGAACCCCGAGTCCGTCACGGTCAAGGTCGTCTTCTTCTCCACCGAGGTCGACGGAACCGGCGAGCTGACCCTCGCCGACCACGAGAACAAGATCGACACCCTGCACGCGTCCCTCGGCCGTATGGGCCGGACCAGCTACCACGCGGCCGTGGCCGAGGTCCTCGCCCTGCACGACAAGGCGGCGCCCGGCACGCCCGCCCTGGTGGTCTTCCAGACGGACGGCGCCCCCGACGCGAAGACCCCCGCGACCCAGGCCCTCACGGAGGCCGCGAAGACCCACTCCTCGGTGTTCTTCTCCTTCGTCGCCTTCGGGGACCCGGACAACAAGGCGTTCGACTACCTCCGCAAGCTGAAGACGCCGAACACGGCCCACTTCCTCGCCGGCGCGTCTCCCCTGGAGCTCACCGACAAGGAGCTCTACGAGGCCGTGCTGAAGTCCTGGCGCCCCTGACCCGGGGGCCTCGGCCCCACGGGCGTCAGCCCTCCCGCACACCCCCGCGCCGCCCGCTTCTCAGTCCATAAAACGAGAAGCGGGCGGCGCACCCGTGTCGGCTACGCTTTGGAGGTTCCGTACGTTTCAACCTGGGAGCAGCCCCCGATGGCTCGACACCTCATCACCAGCGCCCTTCCGTACATCAACGGGATCAAGCACCTGGGCAACATGGTGGGGTCCATGCTCCCGGCGGACGTCTACTCCCGTTACCTGCGCCAGCGCGGCCACGACGTCCTGTACATCTGCGCGACGGACGAGCACGGCACCCCGGCCGAGCTGGCCGCGAAGGAGCAGGGCCTGCCCGTCGACGTGTTCTGCGCGCAGGCGCACGACGCGCAGAAGGCGGTCTACGACGGCTTCGCGCTCGCCTTCGATCACTTCGGCCGCAGTTCCTCGCAGCAGAACGTGGAGATCACGCAGCACTTCGCCCGCCGCCTCCAGGAGAACGGGTTCATCGAGGAGCGCTCGATCCGGCAGGTCTACAGCCCGGCCGACGGCCGCTTCCTCCCGGACCGCTACGTGGAGGGCACCTGCCCGCACTGCGGCTACGACAAGGCGCGCGGCGACCAGTGCGAGAACTGCACCCGTGTGCTGGACCCGACCGACCTGATCGACCCGCGGTCGGCGATCTCCGGCTCCACGGAGCTGGAGGTCCGCGAGACCAAGCACCTCTTCCTCCTCCAGTCGAAGCTCCAGCACGAGGTCGAGGAGTGGGTGGCCCGGCACGAGGAGGAGTGGCCCCAGCTGGCCGCGTCCATCGCCCGCAAGTGGCTGACCGAGGGCCTGCACGACCGCGCGATCACCCGCGACCTGGACTGGGGCGTCCCGGTGCCGGCCGACACCTGGCCGGAGCTGGCGGCCGAGGGCAAGGTCTTCTACGTCTGGTTCGACGCCCCGATCGAGTACATCGCCGCGACGAAGGAGTGGGCGGACTCCGCGCCCGACGGTGAGACGCGCGACTGGCGGTCGTGGTGGTACGAGGCGGACGACACCGTCCGCTACACGGAGTTCATGGCGAAGGACAACGTCCCGTTCCACACGGTGATGTTCCCGGCCACCCAGCTGGGCGTCCGCGAGCCGTGGAAGAAGGTCGACTACGTCAAGGCCTTCAACTGGCTGACGTACTACGGCGGCAAGTTCTCCACCTCCCAGAAGCGCGGTGTCTTCACCGACCAGGCGCTGGACATCCTCCCGGCCGACTACTGGCGGTACTTCCTGATCGCCAACGCGCCGGAGTCGGACGACTCGTCGTTCACCTGGGAGCACTTCACCGCCACGGTGAACAAGGACCTGGCCGACACCCTGGGCAACTTCGTCAACCGTGTCCTGTCCTTCTCGAAGAAGCGCTTCGGCGAGGAGGTCCCGGCGGGCGGTGAGCCGGGCGAGGCCGAGACCAGGCTCGGCGAGGAGATCGCGTCGCTCCTCGCGGAGTACGAATCCCAGATGGAGGCGCTGCAGTTCCGCAAGGCGGCGGCCGCGCTGCGCGCCCTGTGGTCCGCGGGCAACTCCTACCTGGAGGAGAAGGCCCCCTGGCTGGAGATCAAGACCGACAAGGACGCCGCCGCTCTCACCCTGCGTACGGCGATGAACCTGATCCGCCTGTACGCGGTGGTGTCGGAGCCGTTCATCCCGTCGACGTCGGCGGCGATGCGCCAGGTCTTCTCCCTGACCGGTGACACCGCGACCTGGGTCGCCGCCGAGGAGGCCCGCTCCCTCACCTCCGTCCCCGCCGGCACGCCCTTCACCGTCCCGCCGGTCCTCTTCGCCAAGCTGACGGACGAGGACCTGGCCGCGTACAAGGAGCGCTTCGGCGGCGAGCCGCAGCCCGCGTAACGACCCCGCACCACCGACGTCAGGGCCCGGGAACAAAGGTTCCCGGGCCCTGACGCGTTCAAGAATGCCCGATAACGTCCAGGAAAGATCGCTTCATATAAAGACCACTTCACGCAGGGGACCTTCCATGGCACTGTTCGGCAACGCGCACAGCATCGACCCCGCGTCGGCGCAGCAGGAGTACGCCCGCCTCCTGGGCCACGGCGAGCAGGTGCACGCCGCCTACCTGCTGATCCGCGACACCATCCTCTTCACCGACCGCCGCCTGATCATGGTCGACAAGCAGGGCATCACCGGCAAGAAGACCGAGTACCACTCCATCCCGTACCGCAGCATCACCCACTTCGCCGTCGAGACGGCCGGCACCTTCGACCTCGACGCCGAACTGAAGATCTGGATCTCCGGCACCCCCACCCCGGTGCAGAAGACCTTCACCAAGGGCGTCGACATCTACGAGGTCCAGGCCATCCTCACCCAGTTCGTGGCCCGCTGACCCGAGCCCTCGGAGAACGAGTCAACACCCCACACCCCTGGAACGTTTCTCCAGCTCCCGAACGGGTGACTGCCCCCGCATATGCCCCACGCCGGGATCATGGGCCCACCAGGCTCACTCCCATGGTCACATCGACACACGAGGTCTCCCATCGGCTCTTCCAGGAGCACCCGGAAGCCCTCGCACCCGTCTTCGAGGCACTGCGGCTTCCCCCGCCCGTGAAGCAGGACTTCAGCGAGCTCTCCCCCGACGCCACGGAGATCCGGCCACTCGAGCGTCGCGTCGACACGGTGCTCAAGTTCGAGCCCGACATGGGGGAGAGCTTCCTGCTCGCCGTCGAGTCCCAGACGAAGAAGGACCCGGACAAGGCCAGAAGCTGGTCCTACTACATCGCCTACCTGAGCGCGAAGTTCGACATGCCGGTGCTGCTGGTGGCCCTCTGCCGGGACCGGGCCACGGCATCCTGGGCGATGGGACCCTTCGAATGCGCCGTGGGTCCGTGGTCGACCCAGACCACGCGCCCGTTCGTCCTGGGACCGCAGACCGTCCCGAAGATCACCGACACGTCGATGGTGACCCAACAGCCGGCGCTGTCGGCACTCTCGGCCATCGTTCACAGCGGGGACCGCAGGGCGGACGCCATACTGGACACGGTGGCCCATGGATTCGCGTCCTTCCCGTCGAGCATCATGGCGTACTGGTTCGAGCTGGTGGAAATCGGTCTGGAGAACACTCCGTCCAAGAAGAAATGGAGAGATCTGATGAGCATCGGCACCCAATTCCCGGGAAGCGGAACCCTGATCGAGGAGACGTACCTGGAAGGCAAGGCCGAGGGCAAGATCGAGGGCAAGGCCGAGGACATCCTGCGTGCACTGAAGGTACGGGGGCTCACGATCCCCGACAGCGTCCACGAGCGCATCACCACCTGCACCGACCTCGACACGCTCACCACCTGGTTCGATCGCTCCTTGACGGCCACCACCGCCGAGGACGTTCTCAAGGAGGGCCCGACCGTGCCGACGGACGCCGCCGAACAGCCATGAAGACGTAACGTCAAAAACCGCTCACATCCGTCGTGAACGACGGCGAGGGCCCGGGACCGATGTCGGATGCCGTTGGTTGATTCGGGCCCGATTGCTTCGCCCCGTCGCTGTGCGGCGGGGCGGAGTGCTCTCAGGGGACTGGTGAAGATCTCCGCCGAGTAGTACACACCCTTCTTCAACGCCCTCGCCCTCACTTCGCGCTCCCTCTCCGTGACTTGTTCAAGATCCGGGAGCGTGAAAAGAGCTGGAAACCCCCTGGTAGAGTCCGCTCACTTGTGCGAGGGCAGGGGACCCTCGCCGGGAGGGAATCTCACGTGGGCAGACACGCCCTGGGACGGGGCGGTCTGGCCGCCACCGTCGCCACGCTCGCGGTCGCCGTCGCGGCCGCGTCCGTCACCGTCCTCACCGGAAGCAGCAACCCCGCTCGGGCCGCGGGCGCGCAGAGCGCGGCCGGCACCACCAGGATCACGCTCACCGACCCGGCCTCGACCCAGCCGCGCGGCGAACGGCCGTTCGCCGCCGGTCCCAGTGGCTTCCTGCACCGGCAGTCGGGAGTCCCCGGACTGCTGTGGACGAGCTACGCCGACGGCACCACCGTCGGCGTGCGGACCCCGGACGGCGTCTTCACGCCGACGGCGCCGTGCGAGGACCTCGGCTCGACGTGCCGACAGGCCTGGTACGGCTCGGACGGCGACCTCGTCGCCCTGCCGACGAGCACGTCCGCCACCGCCGTCACCCTGTGGGACCCGGCCACCCGCAAGACGTCGACCGTGACGTCCGCGTACCCCTACCGGGCGCTGGCCGGGACCACCGTCGTCACCAGCCGTACCCTCGTCGACACCGTGGCCGGCGAGCGCCGCGAGCGCCCCTTCGCACCGGCCGACGTGGTGGTCAACGACGGCTATGTCCTGGCCGCCGACGCGGCCGGGGTGCTGGTCAGGTCGGGCACCGGCCTGTACTACATCGACATCGAGTCGGCCGCCGTCACCAAGGCGTTCAGCGGCGTCTCCGCCACCGCCCCCGCCGTCCTGAGCAAGGACAGGATCGGCTGGTACGGCGACGGCGGTCTGCACTTCAAGCCGCGCACCGAGCCGGGCGGCGAGGAGGAGTTCGTCGAGCTGCCGGGTCCCTACCAGAGTGCCAAGCCGGCCCTGACCGGTGACTGGCTGCTGCTGCCTCCGCAGACGGGCACCAGCAGTCTGACGGCCCTCTCCCTCACCGACGGCTCGTCCCGCACCCTGCTGGAGAAGGCCGGCAGGTTCGCGGTACGCGGACCCGGCGACACCGCTCTCGTCAGCGGCGGCACGGGCGCCACCGACTGGTGGGTGCGACGCGTGAGCACGGCCGCGGACGGCACGCCGAAGCTGACGAAGCTGTACCAGGTGCCCGCGGTCGAGAACGCCAAGACGGGCATCGCCCTCAGCCGCGGCAGCCTGCGGGTCGCACAGGTCGGCCCCGGCAACGCCAACGGCCTCCACACCACCTCCGTACGGACCCTGACGACCAACGGCGGTACGGTCCTCACCGCGTCCCCCGCCACCGAGAGCACCAAGATCCACCCGAAGTGCCCCTACCCGGGCACCACGTGCTCGGCCCTGTGGGGCAACACGGTCACCTCGCCCCGGGACGTCTACCTGGAGGGGGCCTCCGACGTCTACGAGGACGGCCCCGTGCCGGGCTCGGACCGGCTGGTCCCGATCGGCTACAACGCCCTGGGGTTCAACACCACGGGCGGCAGCATCGTCGACGTCTCCGACGACTACGCGGTCTACAACTCCGGCGGTTCCGCCCCGGCCCAGTACGTCGGCCGGTTCGGCTACGGCCAACTGCTGAAGCGCCCGGTCCAGGCCGCCGCCCTCAACGGCCCTGTGCTGTGGAGCGCCACCACCACCGCCGGCCGGGTCACCTCCTACAGCCTGACGGAGGAGAAGACCCTCACCACGATCACCGTCCCGGGCGCGCGCTGCGTCCCGAGCGAGCTGCAGGCGGCGGGCCGCTGGCTGTACTGGTCCTGCGGCACTTCCTCGGCGGGCGTGTACGACACCAAGGCCGGCACTTCCCGCGCCGTCACCCCGGGTGACGTACTGCTCGGCGACGGCTTCACGGTCCGCCACGACCACGCGGCCGGCACCCTCGTCCTGACCGACGCGGCCACCGGCGCCACCCGCGTACTGGCCTCCGAGGTGCCGGACACCGGCCTGACCGCCGACCGCCGCTACCGCTGGGCCGTGGACGAGTACACGGGCCTGGTGGCCTGGTTCGACATCCACGAGCGCACCTATGTCGCCGCGACCGGGTTCTCCCCGTCGGCCCCGACCGCGTTCACGACGGACGCCGCCGCCCAGGCGAACCTGACCGCCTCGAAGCCCTGGACCGGCACCTGGCTGCTGTCCCGCCCCGTCACCTCCTGGTCGCTGACGTTCACGTCCGTGGGGAGCGGCGAGACCGGCAAGGCCACCCGCACCCTCAACGGCGGCGCGGCCACCGCGCGGGTGACGGCGAACTGGGACGGCAGGACAGCGGGCGGTGTCCGCTTCCCCAACGGCCGGTTCAAGTGGAGCCTGAAGGCGACCGGCCTCGGCACCTCCACGGCCGTGACCATCGGCAGCGGCAGCGGCACGCTGACCGGAGGCTCGCCCGTACGCCACGACTACAGCGGTTCGGACGGCATCGGCGACCTGCTCACCATGAACTCCACGGGCTCCCTGACCATCCACCGGGGCACGGGCAAGGGCACCCTCTCGTCCAAGGTGGGCGGTACCGGCTGGCCGAAGGGGGCCACGGTCGTGCCCTTCGGTGACCTGAGCGGCGACCGCTGCAACGATCTCGTCGTACGGCCGAGCAACGGCTCGCTGCGGCTGTACAAGCCGAAGTGCGGGGCCGCGCTGAAGGCGTCGACGCCGTACACCACGATCGGCAAGAGCGGCTGGAACCAGTACGACATCATGGTCTCGACCGGTGACATCACCGGGGACGGACGTCCGGACCTGATCGTCCGCAAGGCGTCCACCGGGGACATGTACCTCTACAAGGGCACCAGCGCGGGCAAGCTCTCCGCCCGCGTCAAGATCATGAGCAACTGGAAGACGTACAAGAAGATCGTCGCCGTCGGCGACATCACCGGTGACGGCATCGGCGACCTGCTCGCCCAGGACAAGTCCAACAACCTCTACCGCTACAACGGCACACGTACCGGCACCTTCAAGGCCCGCGTCAGGATCGCCACCAAGTGGGGCGGCTCCTACAACGCCGTCGTCGGCGTGGGCGACCTCAACCGTGACGGCATCGGCGACCTGATCTCCCGGGACACCTCCGGCAAGCTGTTCCGTAACTACGGCAACGGAAAGGGCGGCATCGGCGCACGGACCCAGATCGGCACCGGCTGGGGCGGATACAAGGCCCTGCACTGACCGCGTCCGAACAGAAAGCGGCTCGGAACCGGACACCGGTTCCGAGCCACTTTCATGCTGTGCCTGTGGCCTACTTCGCCTGCGGCTTGCGCACCGTCAGGTGGAGTTCCTTCAGGCGGGCCTCGTCCAGCTCCGTCGGGGCGCCCATCATCAGGTCCTGGGCGTTGCCGTTGAGCGGGAAGGCGATGGTCTCGCGGATGTTGGGCTCGTCGGCGAGGAGCATGACGATGCGGTCGATGCCGGGCGCGATGCCGCCGTGCGGCGGGGCGCCGAAGCGGAAGGCACGCAGCATGCCGGCGAACTTGTCCTCGACCGTCTCGCGGTCGTAGCCCGCGATCTCGAAGGCCTTGATCATGATGTCCGGCTCGTGGTTCCGGATCGCGCCCGAGGACAGTTCGACGCCGTTGCACACGATGTCGTACTGCCAGCCCAGGATGTCCAGCGGGTCCTGGGTCCGAAGGGCCTCCAGACCGCCCTGCGGCATCGAGAAGGGGTTGTGCGAGAAGTCGATCCGCCCCGTGTCCTCGTCCTTCTCGTACATCGGGAAGTCGACGATCCAGCAGAAGCGGAAGACGTCCTCCTCGAACTGGCCGGCCCGCTTCGCTGCCTCGACCCGGACGGCGCCCATGATCTTGGAGACCTCGTCGAACTCGCCCGCGCCGAAGAACACCGCGTGGCCGGGGGCGAGGGACAACCGCTTGGTCAGCTCCGCGACGTTCGCCTCGGTCAGGAACTTCGCGATCGGGCCGGTCAGTGAGCTGTCCTCGGCCACCCGCACCCACGCCAGGCCCTTGGCGCCCTGCGAGACCGCGTAGTCACCGAGCTGGTCGAAGAACTTGCGCGACTGGCCGGAGACGTCCGGCACCGGCAGCGCGCGCACGTGCTTGCCGGCGAACGCCTTGAACTCCGAGCCCTCGAAGACGTCGGTGATGTCGACGAGCTCCAGCTTGGCGCGCAGGTCCGGCTTGTCGGAGCCGTACTTCAGCATCGCCTCGCGGAACGGGATCCGCGGGAACGGCGAGGTGACGTGACGGCCGTTGCCGAACTCCTCGAAGAGCTCGGTCATGAGCTTCTCGATGGGCTGGAAGACGTCCTCCTGCTCGACGAAGCTCATCTCCACGTCGAGCTGGTAGAACTCGCCCGGTGAGCGGTCCGCGCGGGCGTCCTCGTCACGGAAGCAGGGCGCGATCTGGAAGTAGCGGTCGAAGCCGGAGACCATCAGCAGCTGCTTGAACTGCTGTGGAGCCTGCGGCAGCGCGTAGAACCTGCCCGCGTTGAGGCGCGACGGGACGACGAAGTCGCGGGCGCCCTCGGGTGAGGTGGCGCTGAGGATCGGCGTCGCCATCTCGTTGAAGCCCAGCGCCGTCATCTTGTGGCGGATGGCCGAGATCACCGAGGTCCGCAGCAGAATGTTGCGGTGCATGCGCTCACGGCGCAGGTCCAGGAAGCGGTACTCCAGGCGCCGCTCCTCGTTGACCCCGTCCTCGGCGTTGATCGTGAAGGGGAGCGGGGCCGCCGCGCCCAGCACCTCGACCTCGCCGACCTCGACCTCGATCTCACCGGTCGGCAGCTCGGGGTTGACGTTCTCCGTACCGCGGGAGACGACCTTGCCGTCGATCCGGACGACGGTCTCCTTGGAGAGCCGGTCCAGGGCCTCGTAGGCGGGCGTGCCGGGACGGGCCACGAGCTGCGTGATGCCGTAGTGATCGCGCAGATCGATGAAAAGGATGCCGCCCAGGTCGCGCCGATTGTGCAGCCAGCCGCTCAACCGGACGTCGGTGCCGACGTCAGAGGCGCGGAGCTCGCCGCAGGTGTGGGACCTGTACCGATGCATCGTCGTTCATCCAGCCTTCGCGGATCGGGGTCTTTGTTTCACGTGAAACTCCCCCAAGCCTACCGGCCGGTCCAAGATCGCTGCCCCAGGATTACCGGCCGGTCCCGCGGAAAGCGCAGGTAGCACTTTTCTTTCAAAACTCCATAAAGTGGGGCAATGCGCACAGGTGAGCCCCTGCCGTCCATGGAGGACGTCCTCACCCTCCTCGACACCGGCAGATGGCACTGGGACACGGCAGCCGGGCTGGTCACGGTCGACGAGGTGGCTGCACGGCTCCTGGGACTGCCCGCCGAGCAGGCCACCCTCACAGAGGCCCAGGTGCGGGCGCGACTGCACCCGGTCGACTGGAACGAGGTCACCGGAGTGGTCCGGCTCGCCGTCACCGAAGGCACCCTCGCCGAGGTGCGTATCCGGATCATGGACGACCAGGGACGGGTCGTCCGGATGGTGCGCAGCCGCTCCAAGCCGACCTTCGACCCTCTGCGCAAGGCGTACCTGCTCACCGGAACCCTTCAAGAGGTCACCGAGCCGGCACCCGGCACGCCCGCCGGCCGCAGGGCGGTCACCGGCGACTGGCGCCGGTCCCGGGAGGCGTTCCTGCTGGACGCGGGCAGGGCGCTGGCCGAGGCGCGGTCGACGCAGGAAGTGCTGCGGGTCGCGGCGAACCTCTCGATGCCGGGCTTCTCACCGGACGGACTCGCGGTGTTCGGCGTGGCGGGCGACCGGCTCACCGTCATCGGCCATCACGGGCAGGAACCCGACGCCGAAGAATCGTTCTCCATGCCACTGGACACGGCCTACCCGGCCGCCGAGGTGGCACGGACGGGCCGCGCGATCTACCTGTCCACCCCGCAGCAGTACCAGGCCCGCTATCCCCTCACCTGGCCGCTCGCCGAACGCTTCGGCCGCCAGTCCTGGGCGTTCCTGCCGCTGACCGTGTCCGGCAGCACGATGGGCATCTGGATGGCGGCCTTCGCCCACCCGGTCGTCTTCACCCCCGACGAGCGGTCGGTGCTGACCACCGTGGCGCGGATGCTGGCCCAGGCGCTGACCCGCGCGGGCACCGCCGAGAGCGAGCGGGCCCTCACCGACGGCCTGCAGCGCTCGATGCTGCCGAGGCTCGGCCCGCAGCGCATCCCCGGGATGAGCCTCGCCGCCCGGTACATCCCCACCGGTGGCGGCCTCCAGGTGGGCGGCGACTGGTACGACGTGATTCCCCTGCCGAACGGACGGTTCGCCCTGGTCATCGGGGATGTGCAGGGCCACGACGTACGGGCCGCCGGGCTCATGGGCCAGCTGCGGACAGCCCTGCGGGCGTACGCCTCCGAAGGGCACCGGCCCGACGCCGTGCTCTCCCGCGCCTCCCGCTTCCTGTACGGGATCAACGAGGTGGATCCCGTCGATCCGCGCTTCGCGACCTGCCTGTACGTAGAGGTCGACCCTGTCGGCGGAGTACTGGACGTCGCCCGCGCGGGACACCCCGACCCGGTGGTCCGCATGCCCGACACGACCGTACTGACCCGGCAGACGGTCGGCGGGCTTCCGCTGGGCATCGCCCCGGACGCCGACTACCCCACCACCGGCATGGTCCTGGAGCCCGGCGAGACCCTGCTGGTCTGCACGGACGGTCTGATCGAGACCGGCGGCCATGACCTGGACACCGGCTGGCAGCGACTGCGCCGCATCCTCGAACGCCACAAGGGCACCCTGGAGGAACTGGCGGACGCCCTGGTCCAGGCGGTCCACGGCCCCTCCTCGCACCACACCACCGGCCCCCTGATCGACCGCCGCGAGGACGACATCGCCCTGCTGCTGCTCACCCGGCGGGCCAAGGACCACGGCGCCGGCACGGGCCTGGACGGGGTACGGGCGTCGCTGCGCCGCACCATGCTGACGGTGGAGCAGGCCGAGCCGGAACGGGTCGCGGAGGCCCGGCAGCAACTGCGTGAGCTGCTGCACGACTGGTGCTCGCCGGACCAGGTCGACTCGGCGGTCCTGCTCCTGTCGGAGGTGCTCACCAACGTCCTCGTGCACACCGACGCCGACGCCCTGCTCGAAGCCGAGATCACCGACGGGCCTCAGGGCCGCCGGATGCACATCGAGGTCACCGACGCGGGCGACGACCTCCCGCACCTGCGCACACCGGGCGAGCTGGCATCCTCCGGCCGCGGCCTGCTCCTGATCGAACTCCTGGCCCACACCTGGGGCGTCGACCCGCGCGGCAAGGGCAAGAGCATCTGGTTCGAGCTGGACGAGTCGGACACCCCGCCGGACAGGGCCGACGGGGCTGCCGCCTCACAACCCTACGAGGACCGCACCACCCACCAGAACCGCAAGCCCCACCAGGACCGCAAGCCCCAAGAAGACCGCACCACCCCGTGAAGGCCCTCACGACGTCTCGGGTTCCGGGGGCGACTTCGCGGGCGGTTCCGCCGACGCGGTGTGGCGTTGGCGCAGTTCGTCCACGACCCCGACGAACGCCGCCGTCACCGGTACCGCCATCAGCATGCCGACGATGCCGGCGACCGAGGCACCGGCGGTGATGGCGATCATGATGACCGCCGGATGCATCTGCACGGTGCGGCTCTGGATCATCGGCTGGAGCACGTGCCCCTCCAGCAACTGCACCGCGAGGACCACACCGAGCGCCCACAGCGCGATGAGGAACCCCCGGTCGGCCAGCGCCACCAGGACGGCCACCGCCCCGGAGATGAACGCCCCGAGGTAGGGGATGTACGCCCCGACGAAGACCAGCGCGCCCAGCCCGACGGCGCCCGGCACATCGAGGACGAGCAGCCCGATGGTGATGCAGAGGGCGTCGATGAAGGCGATGAAGGTGGTCCCCCGCATGAACCCCTCGACCGCCTCGAAGGCCCGCCGGGCCATGGCCAGCACCACGTCACCGGAGCCGCGCGGCACGAGCCCGCGCAGCGCTTCGGCGGCCCGGTCGGAATCCCGCAGGAAGAAGAAGACGAGCAGCAGCGCGAGCACCGCCATGGCGAGCGCCTGACCCACCACGCTGACCCCGCTGATGACACCCGACGCGGCCGTACCACCGAACTTGGACAGCAGACCGCGCGCGTTCGCCGCGATGTCGTCCAGGGAGGTGCCGGCTGCCCCGAAGTGCTCGCTGAGACCCTTCGCCGCGGTCCTGAGCGAGGCGATGATCTGGTCCCCGGAATCGATCAGCGCGGACACGACGATGTACACCGCCCCGCCGACCACCGCGACGACGGCGACACAGGTCAGGCCCGCCGACAAGGAGCGCTGCACCCCGGCCCGCACCATCCGCCGGTGCAGCGGCCGCAGCAGAGCCGTACCGAGCAGGGCGAGCAGTACGGGAATCACCGCTGCCCGGAACTGCACGCACAGCAGCACCCCGACGTAACCGACGCCGGAGGCGAGCAGGATGACGGCGCACCAGGCGGCGAAACGCCGAACGGCTTCGGGCAGCAACGGAGATGACGAGGAGTCCTGCATCGTCTCAGCCGATCACGCCCGACAGACGCTGTCCAGCCGCCGACCCGCCCTCGCCCGGCGACCGCACCGGAAGCGGCACGTCGCCCCCGGGCACCCCGCCGGGCGCGGCGAGCGGCCCCGCCCGGGATCGGACGGGGCCACCACACGATCGGCCGGTCAGAAGCCCCCCGGGTACCCGGGGTTGCCGGGTCAGGACTCCTGCGGTCCCGATGCCGACATGCCGTGCACGGCCGGGATGGTGCCCAGGCGGCCCTTCTGGTAGTCGTCGAAGGCCTGCTGGAGCTCCTCGCGGGTGTTCATGACGAACGGCCCGTAGTGGGCCATCGGTTCGCGGATCGGGCGGCCGCCGAGCAGGACGACCTCCAGGTCCGGCGTGTTCGAGTCCTGCTGCTCGTCCGCGCGGACGGTCAGCGAGCCACCGGCGCCGAAGACGGCCGTCTGTCCCACGTGGACCGGACGGCGGTCGGTGCCGACCGCGCCGCGGCCGGCCATCACGTAGGCCAGCCCGTTGAAGTCCTCGCGCCAGGGCAGGGTGATCTCGGCGCCCGGAGCCAGGGTCGCGTGGACCATCGTGATCGGCGTGTGCGTGATGCCGGGACCCTCGTGGCCGTCCAGCTCACCGGCGATGACCCGCAGCAGCGCGCCGCCGTCGGGGGAGGTGAGCAACTGGACGCTGCCGCTGCGGATGTCCTGGTAGCGCGGCGCCATCATCTTGTCCTCGGCCGGCAGGTTCACCCACAGCTGGAGGCCGTGGAACAGCCCGCCGGACATGACCAGGGACTCCGGCGGCGATTCGATGTGCAGCAGGCCGGAACCGGCCGTCATCCACTGGGTGTCACCGTTGGTGATCGTGCCGCCGCCACCATTGGAGTCCTCGTGGTCGAAGATCCCGTCGATGATGTAGGTGACGGTCTCGAAGCCGCGGTGCGGGTGCCAGGGCGTGCCCTTGGGCTCGCCCGGCGCATAGTCCACCTCGCCCATCTGGTCCATCATGATGAACGGGTCGAGATGGCGGTAGTTGATCCCGGCGAACGCCCGGCGCACCGGGAAGCCCTCGCCCTCGAAACCGCTCGGCGCGGTCGTGACGGTGAGCACGGGGCGTGCCACGGCGTCGGCCGAAGCGGTCACACGGGGGAGCGTCAGCGTGTTCTCGACGGTCACTGCAGGCATGTCGGTACCTCCTCTTGTATGGCCATTTTAGTTGAGCGTTGAACTTTCTGCCACCCCCAACGACAGGAGCCCGGAGGGAATTCCCTCCGGGCCCGGCAGGTTCCGGCGCGGGCGGAGATCACCCGCCCGTCACGCGACGACGGTGACACCGGCGACGACACGGGGCGTGCCCGCGGCCGGGGCGGCTAGCCATACATACGCCGCATCGCGAACTCGACCATCTGCTCCACGGCCTTCGCGTCGAACACCATCCGGTGCTCGCCCTCCATGTCCAGCACGAAGCCGTAGCCGGTCGGCAGCAGGTCGATCATCTCGGCGCCGGTGATCACGAAGTACTTGGACTCCTTGCCCGCGTACCGCCGCAGCTCCTTCAGCGAGGTGAACATCGGGATCACCGGCTGCTGGGTGTTGTGCAGGGCGAGGAACCCCGGGTTGTCGCCGCGCGGGCAGTACACCTTGGACGTCGCGAAGACCTGCTGGAAGTCCTCGGCGGTCACCTGACCCGTGGTGAAGGCGCGCACCGCGTCCGCGAGCGACGGTGCGGACGGCTCCGGGTACAGCGGAGGCTGCTGTTGCTGTTGTTGCTGCTGCTGTTGCTGCCCGTAGCCGCCCGGCATCTGCTGCTGCTGCGGCGGGACATACCCCTGCTGTGCCCCTACGTTCTGGTCGTAGCCGTACATGCGCGTAAGCGTACCGAGAGCACCGGAGGGCCGGGCGGGGTACGGCGGGAACGGCCGGATCATCGACAGTGCGACTGGTCACGACGGGCTTCCGGGACCGTCACACCTGCGGCTTCCCGGTCCTCCCGAGCGCCGGAGGGCGTATCTCGTCACAGATGGCCGGATCCGGCTTGCTTCTTATTACTGGCGGGTAGCATCATCGTAGCCACTTGTTGGAATGCAAACCTGTGCGAGGAATCAAGTGCCTCGCCGATCTCTCTACGGACCGGGAGCCGTCACCATGGGGCACTACAAGTCCAATCTCCGCGACATCGAGTTCAACCTGTTCGAGGTCCTCGGGCGCGACAAGCTGTACGGCACCGGACCGTTCGAAGAGATGGATGTCGACACCGCGAAGAGCGTCCTCGAGGAGCTGACCCGCCTCTCGGAGAACGAGCTGGCCGAGTCTTTCACCGACGCCGACCGCAACCCGCCGGTCTTCGACCCGGAGACCGACACCGCGCCGGTTCCCGCGTCCTTCAAGAAGAGCTACCAGGCCTTCATGGACTCCGAGTACTGGCGGCTGGGCCTGCCCGAGGCCATCGGCGGCACGACGGCTCCCCCGTCGCTGATCTGGGCGTACGCCGAGCTGATCCTGGGCGCCAACCCGGCCGTGTGGATGTACTCCTCCGGCCCGGCCTTCGCCGGGGTCCTGCACGACGAGGGCAACGACGAGCAGAAGAAGATCGCGCAGATCGCCGTCGAGCGGCAGTGGGGCTCCACCATGGTCCTCACCGAGCCGGACGCCGGCTCGGACGTGGGCGCCGGCCGCACCAAGGCCGTGCGGCAGGAGGACGGCTCCTGGCACATCGAGGGCGTGAAGCGGTTCATCACCTCGGGTGAGCACGACATGTCGGAGAACATCCTCCACTACGTGCTCGCGCGTCCCGAGGGTGCCGGGCCCGGCACCAAGGGCCTGTCCCTCTTCCTCGTCCCGAAGTACCTCTTCGACGCCGAGAGCGGCGAGCTGGGCGAGCGCAACGGCGTCTACGCCACGAACGTCGAACACAAGATGGGCCTGAAGGCGTCCAACACCTGCGAGATGACCTTCGGCGACCGGCACCCCGCCAAGGGCTGGCTGATCGGCGACAAGCACGACGGCATCCGCCAGATGTTCCGCATCATCGAGTTCGCCCGCATGATGGTCGGCACGAAGGCGATCTCCACCCTCTCCACCGGCTACCTCAACGCGCTGGAGTACGCCAAGGAGCGCGTCCAGGGACCGGACCTCGCGAACTTCATGGACAAGTCCGCGCCCAAGGTCACCATCACCCACCACCCCGACGTGCGCCGTTCGCTGATCACGCAGAAGGCGTACGCGGAGGGCATGCGCGCGCTCGTCCTGCACACCGCCTCGGTGCAGGACACGATCGCGGTCAAGACGGCGGCGGGCGAGGACACCTCGGCCGAGCACGCGCTCAACGACCTGCTCCTGCCCATCGTCAAGGGCTACGGATCCGAGAAGGGCTACGAGCAGCTCGCCCAGTCGCTGCAGACCTTCGGCGGCTCCGGCTTCCTGCAGGAGTACCCGATCGAGCAGTACATCCGCGACTCCAAGATCGACACCCTGTACGAGGGCACCACCGCGATCCAGGGCCAGGACTACTTCTTCCGGAAGATCGTCCGCAACCAGGGCGCGGCCCTGAACTCGATCGCCGAGGACATCAAGCAGTTCCTCGCCCTCGGTACCGGTGGCGAGGGGCTGGCGGGCGCCCGCGAGCACCTGGCCAAGGCCACCGTCGAGCTGGAGGCCCTCGTCGGCCTGATGCTCACCGACCTCGCGGCCACCGAGCAGGACGTCAAGAACATCTACAAGGTGGGCCTGAACACCACCCGCCTGCTGATGGCCTCCGGTGACGTGATCGTCGGCCACCTGCTCCTCAAGGGTGCCGCGGTCGCCGTCGAGAAGCTCCAGACGGCCTCCACCAAGGACGTCCCCTTCTACACCGGCAAGATCGCCGCGGCGAAGTTCTTCGCGGCCAACGTCCTGCCCGGCGTCACCCTGGCCCGCAAGGTCGCCGAGGGCGTCGGCCTGGACCTGATGGAGCTGGACGAGGCGGCCTTCTAGGACCTCCCCGGACCTCCCGGCCCGGACCTCCCGGCACAGATCGCGCGAGATCGTCCGAGAACCGGCCGAGCCCGTACGAGGGCCCGCTTCCGCACAGGGAAGCGGGCCCTCGTCTCGTTAAGGTGAACCCTTGGCTTCCTCCCCCTCATGAACGAGGGGGATTCCTACGGCTCACGCCGTGGGATTTTCTGCTTCACCGCCGACCGCCCGCCCGGAGAACTCCGTTGAGGTCTTGCACCAGCTCCACAGACAGACACCGCCGGCCCGGCGGCCGGAAGCGATACTTGAACGTCCGCTTCACATACTTCTTGGTTACGCCGACAGGCCGGCTCGACCACCCACAGTGAACAAACCTGCGGGCCGGAGCACCGGGATCCGCCCCGGCGGCGAATCCCCGTCCCCCGCCCCGCTCCGCAGGAGTCCGTTTCCCCTCCGCCCGAAGGGCCGGAGTATCCACGGAGGAACATGATGAGCGAACCCTCCCACTTCGACCGCGGTCACACCGACGACCTCATGACCTTCCTCGCCGCCTCACCCACGCCCTACCACACGGTGGCGAACGCCGCCGAGCGGCTGGAGAAGGCGGGCTTCCGTCAGGTCATGGAGACGGACGCCTGGGACGCCGGGACATCGGCGGCTCCCGGCGCGGGCAGCGGCGGCACGTACGTACTGCGCGGCGGCGCGATCATCGCCTGGTACGTCCCCGAGGGCGCGGCGCCCCACACGCCGTTCCGGATCGTCGGCGCCCACACCGACTCCCCCAACCTGCGGGTGAAGCCGCGGCCCGACAGCGGGACGCAGGGCTGGCGCCAGGTGGCCGTGGAGATCTACGGCGGTCCGCTGCTCAACTCCTGGCTCGACCGCGACCTCGGCCTGGCCGGCCGGCTGTCCCTGCGGGACGGCTCGACCCGGCTGGTGAACGTCGACCGGCCGCTGCTGCGCGTCCCGCAGCTCGCCATCCACCTGGACCGCTCGGTGAACGCCGACGGCCTCAAGCTCGACAAGCAGCGCCACATGCAGCCGATCTGGGGCCTGGGCGAGGACGTGCGCGACGGTGACCTCATCGCCTTCCTGGAGGACACCGCCGGGGTCCCGTCCGGCGAGGTCACCGGCTGGGACCTGATGGTGCACTCCGTGGAGCCGCCGGCGTACCTGGGCCGCGACAAGGAGCTGCTGGCCGGCCCCCGCATGGACAACCTGCTGTCCGTGCACGCCGGTACGGCCGCGCTGACGGCGGTCGCCGCGACCGGGGCCGGGCTGCCCTACATCCCCGTCCTGGCCGCCTTCGACCACGAGGAGAACGGCTCCCAGTCCGACACCGGTGCGGACGGGCCGCTGCTCGGCGGCGTGCTGGAGCGCTCGGTGTTCGCCCGCGGCGGCTCGTACGAGGACCGGGCGCGCGCCTTCGCCGGCACCATCTGCCTCTCCTCGGACACCGGTCACGCCGTCCACCCCAACTACGCGGAGCGGCACGACCCGACGCACCACCCGCGCATCGACGGCGGCCCGATCCTCAAGGTCAACGTCAACAACCGCTACGCGACGGACGGTTCGGGCCGGTCCGTGTTCGCGGCGGCCTGCGAGAAGGCGGGCGTGCCCTTCCAGTCGTTCGTCTCCAACAACTCCATGCCGTGCGGCACCACGATCGGCCCGATCACCGCGGCCCGGCACGGCATCAGGACCGTCGACATCGGCGTGGCCATCCTGTCGATGCACAGCGCGCGCGAACTGTGCGGCGCGAAGGACCCGTTCCTCCTGGCGAACGCGTTGACGGCGTTCCTGGAGGGGTAGGGGCGCCTGCCCCGGTCACCAGTCGCATGCGTCGGAAGCGAGTTGACCTCCCGGCGGGAGAAGCGGATCTCCGTCGGGAGGTCAACTCGCTTCCGACGCATGAGTGATGACTGCCCGGGTACCCGGAGGCAACCGGAAGGGCCGGGGAAGAACCGGAAGAACCGGACAGGAAGGCGGCACTCATGGGACTCGGAGGGTGCATCATCCTGATCGCCGTAGGGGCGATCCTCACCTTCGCGACCGACTGGGACATGCAGGGAGTCGACCTGAACCTGGTCGGCGTCATCTTCATGATCGTCGGGCTGATCGGCGTGGCGACCTTCAGCAGCATCGCCCGGCGCAGGCGCGTCGTCGTTCCGCCGGCCACGCCGGTCATCGACGACACCCGCCCGCGCAGCCGCGACGGCTACAGCGACGGGTACGGGGTCTGAGCGAGCGCCACCGGTGCGCGTGCGCCGTGCGTGCGCCGTGCGTGCGATGCACACCGCAGGTGCGATGTACACCGTATGCGCCGGGTGCGCCGCATGCCGACAATCGGCCTAGTGACGGCGTCGGAAGGCGGGCGGCGGGGCACCCGTGAAGGCATGAGATTCCTCGTACGCGACCGGCTCCTCGGCATCGGTGACGACTACTGGATCGAGGACGACCAGGGCAACAAGGTCTTCCTCGTCGACGGTAAGGCCATGCGGCTGCGGGACACCTTCGAACTGAAGGACGTCCGGGGCCGCGTGCTCATCGACATCCGCAAGAAGATGTTCGCCCTGCGCGACACCATGGTGATCGAGCGGGACGGCGAGGCGCTGGCGGCGATCCGGCGCAAGCGGCTGTCCCTGCTGCGCAACCACTACCGGGTCACCCTGGCCGACGGCACCGAACTGGACGTCAGCGGCAAGATCCTCGACCATGAGTTCGCCGTGGAGTACGACGGTGAGCTGCTCGCCGTGATCTCGCGGCGCTGGCGGCACATCCGGGAGACGTACGGCGTCGACGTCGTACGGGACGACGCGGACCCGGCGCTGCTGATCGCGGTGGCGGTGTGCGTGATCCACCTGGCGGAGAAGGAGCGGGAGGGCTAAGGCCTGCCCCAGGGCCGTTCCTCGGGCGAAGGCTCAGGGGTGCGGGCGGTCCAGGCCGAGGACGCGGTCCTTGAGGGCCGGGAACTGATCGCGGGTCTTCGCCACCTTCGCCGGGTCGAAGTCCACCGTGAGGACCTGCTCTCCGGGACCGGCCTCCGCCAGCACCTCTCCCCACGGATCGACCACGATCGAGTGACCCGCCTGCGGAACTCCGGCGTGGGTCCCGGCCGTTCCGCACGCGAGGATGTATGCCTGGTTCTCCACGGCCCGCGCCTGCGCCAGGAGCGTCCAGTGGGACCGGCGGCGGTCCGGCCAGCCCGCCGGGACGACGAACGTCTCGGCACCGGCGTCGACAAGACCGCGGAAGAGTTCGGGGAAGCGGAGGTCGTAGCAGGTCGCGACACCGAGCGTGGTGTGCGGCAGCGGTACCGTCACCAGCGCGTCGCCCGCGCTCATCAGGACGGCCTCGCCCTTGTCGAAGCCGAAGCGGTGGATCTTGCGGTAGACGGCGGCCAGGTCACCGGTGGGGGAGAGGACGAGCGAGGTGTTGTAGAGCGGCCCGTCGCCCGTGGCGGAGCCGCCGTCGGCGGCAGCCCGCTCAGGGACGGAGCCCGCGTGCAGCCATACACCCGCGTCGCGCGCGGCCGCGGCCATCGCCTCGAGGGTCGGCCCGTCGAGAGGTTCCGCCTCGCGCGCGAAGTCCTCGTAGGCGAACGCGCCGGTCGTCCACAGCTCCGGCAGGACGACGAGGTCGGCTCCGGCCTGTTCCCGTACCAGAGCGGCGACCCTGCGCCGACGGGATTCGACCGATTCGCCCTCGTTCACGTCGACTTGGAGCAACGAAGCGCGCACAATACCACCGTCCTGGCATTCGACTCGTCGGCACGGCCTACGATCGTCACACGAAAGCACTGCCGGGGTGCCTCACAGCAGCGTAACTTGGGGGTCCTCCCGGTTCGAGCGTAGCCGAGAACCGGGGGAGTCCCGAGACGCCCGCCGAGCGCAGCCACCGCCCACTGGCACCGCCGCCACAACCTGCCCGTGTACCGACCGCCGAGGGGTCCCGTTCCGTGAGTCTGCATCCCACCCTCCAGCCCTACGCCGACGCCTGGAACCAGTCCGTCGAGGCGATATCCGAGCTGGTGCAGCCGCTCGTGGAGGCCGACTGGAACCGGCGGACGCCGTGCCCGGGGTGGTCGGTCCGCGATGTGGTCTCCCATGTCATCGGTCTGGACTGCGAGATGCTGGGCGACCCGCGCCCGATCCACACACTGCCGCGCGACCTGTTCCACGTCACCAACGACCAGCAGCGCTACACGGAGATACAGGTCGACGTGCGCCGCCACCACACGGCGCCGGAGATGACCTCCGAGCTGGAGTACACGATCATCCGCCGCAACCGCCAGCTGCGGAACGAGTCGCGTGAGCCGGGCCGGACGGTGCGCGGCCCGCTCGGCTCGGAACTCACGCTGAAGGAGTCCATGCGCCGGCACGCGTTCGACGTGTGGGTGCATGAGCAGGACCTGCGCGTGGCTCTCGGCCGCCCCGGCGACCTCGACTCCCCCGGCGCGCACGTCGCCCGCGACGTGCTGCTCGCGGAGCTGCCGCGGGTGGTCGCCGAGAAGGCTCAGGCACCGCGCAGCTCGGCCGTGGTCATCGACGTCCACGGGCCCGTGGAGTTCCTGCGCACCATCCGCGTCGACATCCAGGGCCGGGGCACGCTGGAGACCGCCCCGGCGCTCGGCCCGGCCGTCACGCTCGGCCTCGACTGGGAGACGTACGTCCGCCTGGCGTGCGGCCGGGTGACGCCGGACGCGGTGTCGGACCGGGTGAAGACGGAGGGCGACCCGGACCTGGCGGCGGCGATCCTGCGGCACTTCGCGGTGACGCGGTAGGACCGACGGGAGCGGGGCGCCGGGCGCCCTGGACGGCACCCGGGCCCCGGCGCCCGCCCACGCACCCCTACACCGGCACGTGCACGCTCTCCACCCGGCCGGCGACCAGCCGTTCCCGCTCCCTGCGCGCCGCCTGCCCGCGCAGCCGCAGGATCTGGGTGAGCCCGAGGGCCTGGAGGACGAAGACGGCGGCGAAGGCGACGCCGTAGTCCCCGCCGGTGGCGTCCAGCAGCACGCCGACGGCGAACAGGGTGGTCATGGACGCGGTGAAGCCGCCCATGTTGGTGATGCCGGACGCCGTGCCCTGCCGCTCCGGCGGGTTCACCGGGCGGGAGAAGTCGAAGCCGATCATCGAGGCCGGGCCGCAGGCGCCCAGCACCGTGCACAGCACCACCAGCAGCCACATCGGAGCCGTCTCGCCCGGGTAGGCCAGCGTGGCCGCCCACAGCAGAGCCGTCATCCCCACGGTCCCGAGGACCAGCGGCAGCCGCGCGCCGTGCTGCCGGGCGATGAGCTGGCCGTAGACGAGCCCGAAGACCATGTTGGACAGCACCACGAGGGTGAGCAGTTCACCGGCGGTGGCCCGGGACAGCCCCTGCGCCTCGACGAGGAACGGCATGCCCCACAGCAGCAGGAACACCATCGCCGGGAACTGCGTGGTGAAGTGCACCCACATCCCGAGCCGGGTCCCCGGTTCGCGCCAGGAGGCGGCGACCTGCCGGCGTACGTAGGCGGCGCCCTGGTGCCGGACGGGGTCCGGTTCCTGGCCCTCGGGATGGTCCTTCAGGAACAGCAAAAGCAGGACGAACACCACGACACCGGCGAGCGCGCTGCCCGCGAAGGCCGCCGTCCAGCCGATGTCGTGCAGCAGCCGGGCCAGGATCAGGGTGGAGACGAGGTTGCCCGCCATGCCGACCAGCCCGGCGAGCTGCCCGATCAGCGGCCCGCGCCGGGCAGGGAACCACCGGCTGCCCAGCCGCAGCACGCTGATGAACGTCATGGCGTCCCCGCAGCCGAGCAGGGCGCGGGAGGCGAGCGCCATGCCGTACGACGGGGAGAGGGCGAAGCCGAGCTGTCCGATCGTGAACAGCACGACGCCGATGCCCAGCACCTTCTTGGTGCCGAGCCGGTCGACGAGCAGGCCGACGGGTATCTGCATGCCCGCGTAGACCAGCAACTGGAGGATGGAGAAGGTGGACAGGGAGGAGGCGTTGACGCCGAAGCGGTCGGCGGCGTCGAGGCCGGCCACCCCCAGGGACGTACGGAAGATGACGGCGACGAAGTAGACCGAGACACCGATCCCCCACACCACCAGGGCACGCCGCCCGCCCGGAGGATCCCCGGGCAGGGCACTCCCGCCGGTCATCGCACTTCTCCCCGGGCCAGGTGGGAGAACCAGCCGACGTGCCGGTTGACGGCCCCGGCGGCCGCCTCCGGGTCCCCCGAGCGCAGGGCCTCGAGGATCTCCTGGTGCTCGGAGAGGGACTTCGCGATGCGGTCGGGGTGCGAGTGCATGACGGCGACTCCCATCCGCAACTGTCGGTCGCGGAGCTGGTCGTAGAGGCGGGAGAGGATCTCGTTGCCGCCGCTGCGGACGATCTCCGCGTGGAAACAGCGGTCCGTGACGGACGCAGCGGCGAAGTCACCGGCGGCGGCCTGTTCCCTCTGCCGGGCGAGCAACGCCTCCAGGCGCTCGATGAGTCCGGGGGGCGCGGGGACGGCCTTGCGCACCGCGTGCTCCTCGACGAGCAGCCGGGTCTCGACGACGTCGGCGATCTCCTGCGCGGAGACGGGCAGGACGAGGGCGCCCTTCTTCGGGTACAGCCGGATCAGGCCCTCGGCCTCCAGCCGCAGCAGCGCCTCACGCACCGGTGTGCGCGAGACCCCGACGGCGTCGGCCAGCTCCCCCTCGGTCAGCAGCGTGCCGCCCTCGTAACGGCGGTCGAGGACACCCTGCTTGACGTGGGCGTAGACGCGCTCGGCGGCGGGGGGTTGCTTCACCGGGGCCAGACTCATGGCGACATGATAGATACAACACGTACCCATGGACGCATCCGTCCATTATTCGGACCGGAAGGCCGAAGGCCCGGCGAACCCACGACCCGAACCCGCGACCCGAACCCGCGGCCCGGATCGACGGACCGGCGAACCAGCAGGCGGCTGAGGCCCCCGGCGGCCGGCGGACCGTCGAGCCGCCCGACGCGCCGACGGACCGTCGAGACACCCGGCGAAATTCGCACACCCCGATGCACAACCATCCGCACCGCCTGCGCGTCAGACTGGTGCGGCCCCACTCAGCCGCACCTCAAGTCGGCCGCAGCAATGGGGCATTCAACCTAATCGGGGTACCTCACTTGAATATCGGCAATCAGAGCGTCCGCCTCCGTAGAGCCGTCGGCGTCGCCGTCACCACCGGCGCCGTACTGGCCTCCGGAGCCCTCTACGCGTCACCGGTCCAGGCTGCCGCCGCGCCCACGATCGCCGCCAAGGGCGGCTTCGTGATGAACGACGCGAACGGCAAGTCGCTCTACACCAAGGCCGCGAACACCCGTCTTTCGACCGGTTCCACGACGAAGATCATGACCGCGAAGGTCGTGCTCGCGCAGAAGAACCTGAACCTCGACGCCAAGGTCACCATCCAGATGGCCTACAGCGACTACATCGTGGCGAACAACGCGTCGTCCGCGCGCCTGATCGTGGGCGACAAGGTGACCGTGCGCCAGCTGCTGTACGGGCTGATGCTGCCGTCCGGCTGCGACGCGGCGTACGCGCTGGCCGACAAGTTCGGTACGGGCTCGACGCGGGCCGCCCGGGTGAAGTCCTTCGTCGGGAAGATGAACGCCGACGCGAAGAAACTGGGGCTGAAGAACACCAACTTCGACTCGTTCGACGGCATCGGCAAGGGCAACAACTACTCCACGCCGCACGATCTGACGAAGATCACCAGCAGTGCGATGAAGAGCGCCAACTTCCGCGCGATCGTCAAGACGAAGGCGTACACGGCGAAGACCGTCACGAAGACGGGCAGCACCCGCACGATGGCGCCGTGGACCAACACCAACGGTCTGCTCAGCAGCTACAGCGGCACGATCGGCGTGAAGACCGGCTCGGGTCCGACTGCCAAGTACTGCCTGGTCTTCGCCGCGACGCGGAACGGCAAGACCGTCATCGGCACGGTCCTCGCCTCGACCAGCTCCGCCCAGCGCGAGACGGACGCGAAGAAGCTCCTGGGCTACGGCTTCGGCAAGGTCTGACGTACGCCGGACGCACACGGGGGCTCACCCACACCGGGTGAGCCCCCGTCACATACGGGGTCACGGGGAGGAAACCAAGATCCGCGGGTCGGGTGAACCGCCGACGGACCTCTCGGCCTCCCGGGTGAGGCGGCACAGTTCGTCGGCCAGGACCTCGATCCGGGATCCGGAGACCGGCGGAATCCGACACAGCCGGAGCATGAGTTCGCATCGTCCGTGCCTGTCGCGGATGGGGACCACCAGGCTTGCGCCTTGATACTGCCTCTCCGGTTCGAGGTCCACCGGCCGGAGATCCTCCCCCGCGGCCCGGAACATCGCCTGGATCTCGCGTTGTTTCGCCGGCGTGACCCCGTCCACGCCGTACTCGGTCAACGCGGGAAAGAGCAGCGTGTCCCGTGTGTCCCCGGCGTAGGAGCCGGCCCAGCCGTGCTTGCGCGCATGGTCCAGACGTTCCCGGGACGTGCGCAGCAGCTCCTCGCCTGCGGACCTCGCCCTGTTCATCCACTGCTCGACCTCCGCTTCGGGAGCGCCGATCAGGAACACCTCGCCGAAGGGAGGCGTGAGCGGCCACTTCGAACCGAGGATCGTGGACGTCGGCACGTCCGGG
The DNA here is from genome assembly GCF_042655885.1 of Streptomyces chlorus. NCBI lineage: Bacteria > Bacillati > Actinomycetota > Actinomycetes > Kitasatosporales > Streptomycetaceae > Streptomyces > Streptomyces chlorus. The sequence continues at coordinate 69,489 of NZ_JBHSOA010000012.1, read as the reverse complement.
CCGGCGACCGTCGCCACGGCCACCGCGTGGTCGGCGACCTTGGCGTAGACGGTCACCTCCCCGTTGGCCGCATGCGCGAGGCGCTGCATGCCGTCGCGGATGTGCTGCACGGTCTGCACGCCCTCGGCCACGATCGCGTCACTCGGCGCGATGAAGGCCCCCGGGACGAAGCCGCCGAAACCGCCTTGGAAGAACAGCAGCGGGGCGACCGGACGATGGATCTCCAGGCTCTCGACCGAGCCGGTCACGAAGTAGTGGTCCCCTGCCGGGGTGCAGGCCTCGAGACTGCAGTCGATGCTGCACACCACGTCCGGGAGAACCGGCGCCCCGTTGCCGGAAGGCGACCACGCCAGTCCCTCGAACCTCTGGTCCGCGGGTCGGGACAAGGCCCTGCAGATGTCTTCCTGGTCGTGGGCGAGGATGTTGACGGTGAAGCGCCCCGACTTCCTGATCGCGGCGAAGCTCGCGGAGTCCCGCGCGGGCAGGAAGCCGACCAGGGGCGGATCGAGGGACACCGAGGTGAACGTGCCCACGATCATCCCGACGGGTTCCCCGTCCGCGTCGGTACTGGATATCAGGGCCACCCCCGTGGGGTGATGCCCGAGGGCCTGCCGGAAAGCGGCGGAGTCCACCGCGCCGCCGCTCATGGGTGACTCGCTTCGAGTTCGGAGGGTGTGGCCAACGCACGGATCTCCTGGGGCCAGGGCATTGCCTGACCGCTGGAACGGTCGGTCAGCACGAAGACGGCTTCGGACGTCGCGACCAGCCGCGTGCCCACCAGCATGCGCTGCGTGAGCCCCAGCGAACTGCGACCGACGCGGTCGAGGCGGGTCTCGGTGGTGATCGTCGCGGGGTGGTGGACCTGGCCCTTGAAATCTACCTCCAGCCGGACCAGCGCGATGATCGGCTCGAACCCCACCGCCGGCCTCACCTGCTCGTTCATGAACGCGTAGCGCGCATTGGCGAGGATCTCGGTGAACGCGGTGTTGCCCATGTGGCGTTGGAAGTCGAGGTCGCTCACCCGGAGCGTGTCCTTGACGATGTGTGCGCGGGGCTCCGAGGGCCCGGTGCTCGACTGATCGGTCATCAGCGCCCTCAACCTGCCTTCACGGCCTTGACGGAGGCGCCGAACTCCTTCAGCGCCCCGGCACGGTACTCACGCATCTCCTCGTTCGCCTGACGGCCCCGCACGAGGCCTTCGGCCAGCGGGAGATCCGCGACCGCGTGGAACAGCCGCTTGGTGGCCTGGAGCGCCATGGGCACCTGTCCCGCCAGTTTCTCGGCGATCTTCATCGCCTCGGCGAACTCCTCGCCCTCCGGGACGACGCGCGTGACCATTCCCATCCGCTCGGCTTCGTCGGCATGGACCAGGCGCCCACTGGCCACCAGCTCGAAACCCGCCTTGCGGCCGAGCTGCTTGGTCAGGTTGGCCATCACCACCGCCGCGACAAGACCGTGCTTGATCTCGGGGTAGCCCATGCGCACGTTGGCCGACGCGATGGTGATGTCACAGGCGAGGGCCAACCCGCAGCCGCCGCCGACGGCGTATCCGTGAATGGCGGCGATCACCGGCTTGGAGAGCTCGGGAATGGTCTTGTGCAGACCGTAGGTGAGTCCGGCGCGGTACTCGACGCGTTCGGTGTTGTCTGGCGTGAGCTCGGCGAACTCACCGGTGTCGGCGCCCGTGCAGAAGGACGTTCCCGCCCCCCGCACGACCACCGCACGGATCTCGTCGTCCTGGTCGGCTCCCCGGAGCTCTTCGATCAGTCGCTCGTAGAGCGCGCTGTCCATGGCGTTGAGCTTCTTGGGACGGTTGAGGGTGAGCACCAGCACATGGCCCAGGCGCTCGACAATAAGGTTCGCTTCCATGGTTCAGCCTCGTTCGTGCTCTAGTCGATGGAGAAGAAGACGGACTCGCGCTCGCCCTGCAGCCTGATGTCGTACCGCAGGTGCCGCTCGACGTCGGTGGGCTGTGCGATCAGGAGGGGCCGCCTGGCCTCGGGGACCTGCCGCAGGATCGCGTCGGACCCGTTGGCCTGCTCCTCGTCGGGGAAGTACACCTTCGTCGCCAGCGGCCCTGCCAGGCCGCGCGTGAAGACGAAGATGCTCAGGTGCGGCGCCAACCGGTTGCCGTCGGGCAGCGTCACCGGTTCCGGCTTCCTCACGACGGCGCGGAAGCGACCCTCGAGGGTGCGGACACGGCATGCCTGCTCCTGGCTCCAGAGCTCGAGGAACGCGCCATAGTCGACGTGGTCCCCTTGACCGTCCAGGACCATGCCCTCGATCACGACGGCGCCCGGATCGTCCTCGGCGACGGTCTGGGTGATGCCCGGCGGGGTCATGGCGAAGCCGAACAGGGGACCGCAGGTCTGTGCGGGCGTGAGAATCATGGCCATCCCTACTCGAACGGGGTCGCGGCCGAGCCGCGAAGCACGATGTCGAACCGGTATGCCAGCGCCGAGGGGTTCCTGCTCAGCAGGGCGCCGGGGTCGGTCCGCTCCGGTGGGTGGACGACCGCACCGCTGCCGTCGACGGTGGCCAGAGTGCGCCGGGGGCCGAACGACTCCGCGACGGAGTTCTCCTCGTCGAGCAGGGCGATCAGGCGCTCCTGGCCTCGTCGGTCCGGGACGGCGTTGATCATGCGGTCCATGCGGATCAGCGGGTCGCCCTCGAAGTACATCTGCGTGACGAGCCGGCCGGCGCAGCCGGCACCCAGGACGGAGAAGTGGATGTGGGACGCCCGCCAAGCACGGGCACCGTCCTTGAACATCGCCGGGTACGGGCCCGGACGGATCGTCACGAAGCGGTAGGCGCCGCGGCTGTCGGTCAGGCACCGGCCCGCGCCGTGGAAGTTGGCGTCGAGCGGAAAGCCCGACACGTCCATCGAGTCGCGGTAGCCCCCGGCGGCGTTGGCCTGCCAGATCTCGACCAGGGCGTTCTTGACCGGGATGCCGCCGCTGTCGGTCACGGTTCCGTGGACGATGACGCGGGTGCCGATGGGCTCCGAGACGCCCTGCACCGTGAGGTCGTGGTCGAACGCGCCGAGCTTCAACTGCCCGAAGGCGGGGCCCGGCAGGTGGTGGAACCACTCCTTGTCCAGGTGCACCGGTGCCGCCAACGGCACACGCAGGGTACTGACGATGGAGTTGGAATCCGCCAACGGCGGATCGAACGATTCGATCATGAGGTTGCCCTCCCCAGTGCTTGTGCGGCGAGGGCCCGGATGCTGACACTCTCGTCCGCCAGGTGGTGACACGCGGGACTGATTCCGCGGTCCAGCAGCCTTCTGGCTGTCAGGAAGGCGCCGGGGTCGTTCAGCGCCTCGACGGCGATCAGGCGGTCCCCGCGGTAGTGCCACAGCGAGAAGCCCGCGCCGTCCTCGGTGGTTCTCCTGATGACGCCGTCGCCGTCGCCGGTCAGGCCGACGATCTGCAGTCGGACGTCGTACTGGTCCGACCAGAACCAGGGCGCCGGCCGCGCGGGCGGCGTGCGACCCGCGATGTGCGCCGCCGCTGCCTTCGCCATGTATTCCGCGTTCTGGACCGACTCCAGGCGGAGTCTGCCGCCCTGCCAGGCGAAGTTGGCGCAGTCGCCCACCGCGTAGACCGACGGGGCGCTGGTCCGGCCGAGATCGTCGACGGTGATGCCGTTGTCGACCGCGATGCCGGCCTGAGCGGCGAGTTCGACCTCCGGTTCGGCGCCGATCCCCGCCAGGACGAGATCGGCGTCGATCCGCGTCCCGTCGGTGAGCACACCGGCGGCCACGCGGGCGTTCTCGCCGTCCAGCGACCGCAGTTCGCGCCCTTCCAGGACCTCGACCCCGTTGCGCAGGTGCTCCGAGCGGAGATGGTCGGCGGCCTGCTCGCTGACGACTCGCTGGAGCAGCCGGTCGCGCTCGACCACGGTGACGTGACGTCCGAGGCGGGCCGCCACCGAGGCGAACTCGAGGCCGATGAAGCCGCCACCGAGAACGAGTACCGACTTCGCCTCGTCGAGTGCCCCGGACAGGGCGTCGGCGTCGGCGAGTGTGCGCAACACGTGCACACCCTGAACGCCGTTGACCAGCGTGTCGGGCAGTCGTCGGGCCCGCGCACCGGTCGCCAGGACCAGGTTGTCGTAGCGAAGAGTGCTGCCGTCCGCCCGGACCACGGCCTGCCGGGCGACGTCGATCCCGGCCACCCGTTCGCCGGTGCGCAGCTCGACCTCGGGCTTCGCGCGGCCGGCGGGGGATCCCAGCGTGAGGTGCTCCTGCCCGATCTCGCGCAGCAGGTAGCGCTTGGACAGGGGCGGGCGCTGGTAGGGGACGGCCGCTTCGGCGCCGATCAGGGTGATCGGCGCGTCATAGCCCGCGGCGCGCAGGTGCATGGCCGTGGTGTGGCCGGCCTGTCCGGCGCCGATGATCACGGTTCCGTGTGTCATGGCGCGGCGTCACCAGCCCGGCGGTACTTCGACGGTGATTCCGTCAAGCTCGGGCCGGGCGGAGATCTGGCAGCTCAGACGGCTGCCGTCGCGCCGAGGTGCGTCGGCGAAGTCCAGCAGGTCGGCCTCGATCGGGCCGGGCGCGCCGGTCCGGTGGTCGGACTCGACGTAGACATGGCAGGTGGCGCACATCATCCCGCCACCGCATTCACCGACGATGCCGGGCACGCCGTTGGCCACGGCCGCCTCCATCAGGCTGACGCCGTCGCCGACCTCGGCGGTGATGCGCTCGCCGTCGGCGGTGATCCAGGTCACCTCAGCCATGGTCAGAACCTCCAAGCCGGACCAGCAGACTCTGCGGACCGCGGTGGGCCATCGTCTTCGTCCATGCGGGTCGTTGTCCCTTCACCAGCTCCATGCCGGGGAAGGCGTTGATGAGTTCTTCCAGCACGATCTTCATTTCGATGCGTGCCAGAGGGGCGCCCATGCACACGTGGATGCCGTATCCGAAGGACAGGTGACCTCGTGCGTCGGGGCGGTGGATGTCGAAGTCCGACGGCCGTTCGTACTGGTCCTCGTCGTGATTCGCCGATGCCAGGCTCAGCAGGACCTTGCCTCCTGCGGGGATGGTCACGCCGCTGAGTTCGACGTCCTCGAGGGCCCTGCGCCGCCAGGTCATGACCGGGGTGCTGTGCCGGAGGACTTCTTCGATCGCACGCGGGATCAGCGCCGGATCCGCGACCAGTTCCTCCCAGGCCCCGCGGTTCTCCAGCAGCGTGAGGATGCTGATGGTCAGACCGTTGGTCACTGCCTCGTGACCGGCCAGCAGCAACGCGAACACCAGACAGACGATCTCGTTCTCGGTCAGTACCGAGTCGTCGCCTCCGCGAAGTTCCAGCAGCTTGCTGGGGTAGTCGTCGCGCGGTGCCCGCTTGCGGTCCTCGACGATCTCCCTGCAAAAGTGGAAGAAGTCGTTCAACTCATGGCCGGCATCGATCATTTCCTGCCGGGTCGGCTTGCCCCAGATCATCGTGGCGCGGTTGAGCGCCCACCGCTTGATCATCAGAGGGTCCACGTCGTCGACACCGAGGAGCATGAACACCACGCGCGCGGGCATCTCGTGGGTCAGTTCGGCGACGATGTCGACTTCGTCTTTGCCGCGCAGGCCGTTCACATACTCCTGCACCAGCGCGCGAATCCGTGGCTCGCAGTCGCGGTAGCGCTTGGGATTGAGGAACTGGCCGGCGCTCTGCCGGATCCGGGTGTGCCGGGGCCGGTCCGTGTTGGACTGCACCGGTTCGACGGTGAATCCGTTGCCGGCGAGGAACCGGGTCAGTTCCTCGGGGTAGGTCTCCAGCGAGTCCAGGACGTTCGCGGCCGAGAACCGTGCGGGGTCCTTGAACACCGAGAGGACGTCCTGCCGTTTCGTCACGACCCAGTAGTCGGTCTCCTCGTTGTAGAACACCGGCGCCTCGCGACGGGCCCTCGAGAAGAACGCGTAGGTGCCGTCGTGGTCGAACGGCCTGAAACCACTGGTCACGGGGCATCGTGCGGCCGTCGGTCGCTGATCCACCACCGCCATCCGTCTCCACCCTCCCTCAGCGGCCACAGCGGCCGCTTGTTGTTTCGTCAACAGGCGGCCGAGTCTGTCCCGGCGCTTGATGATTTGTCAACGGATCTCGGTGGTCGAGGCGGCTACAGGACTTGGTCAGCGCACGATCACGCTGGTCAGGGGGTCACCGAGGCCCGTCGGCCGGTCACGGACAAGGTTCGCGGAAGCCCCGACGTACCCCGGTCGCGGACAGGTGACCTTCTTCCCGCAGTTGTCAAATTGACCCTTGACAAGTCAAGAGAGGGGGGAGAGCGTGTGCCCTTGATCACTCAACACCTTGCTGAGCAACGCTGTCCCGTGCCCGGGACAGGCCTTCTCGCATCGCGGCTCAGCGTCGGTTCCGGGGTGGCACTTCCGTAGCGGTATTCAGTCGAGAGAGGACGTCATGGGAGCGAATCAGACTGCTGAGCCCAAAGCGTCGGTCGCCCTGGCGACCGGCCCCGCTCCGGGGGGCGAGGAGAAGCAACGCCGCCGGGTCGTCTACGCCACACTGGCGGGTACCACCATCGAGTGGTACGACTTCCTGGTCTACGCGCAGGTCGCTGCCCTGCTCTTCGGTGACCTCTTCTTCAGCGGGCTCGGCCAGTGGAGCCAGCTCACCGCCCTGGCGACCGCCGGGGTGAGTTTCTTCTTCCGGCCGCTCGGCGCCATCGTCTCGGGCTATCTGGGTGACCGGTTCGGCCGTCGCATCGTCCTGGTGCTGACGCTCGGGCTGATGGGCGTGTCGACCATGCTGGTAGGCCTGCTGCCGACGACCGCGGCGATCGGAATCGCGGCTCCGATCCTGCTCATCCTCCTGCGCTGCCTCCAGGGGCTCTCCGCCGGTGGCGAGTGGGGCGGCGCGGCCATGCTCGCCGTGGAACACGCCAGAACCGGTCACCGCGGGCGGATGGGAGCCTTCCCGCAGATGGGCGTGCCGCTCGGGATGATGCTCGCCATCGTCGTGATGGGCGCCTTCAACGCCCTGCTCGGCAAGGAGGCCTTCGACGCGTGGGGCTGGCGCCTGCCGTTCCTCTTCTCCGTCGTGCTGGTCGTGGTGGGGCAGTATGTTCGGTCCCAGGTCGCCGAGTCGCCGGTCTTCACCGAACTCGAGGAGTCGAAGGCCAAGGCGAAGACGCCCCTGCGTGAGCTGCTGAGCACCCACGGCACCAAGGTGCTGAAGGCCGCCGCCACGATGGTGGGCAACATCGCCGCCGGCTACATGATCGTCGGTGGCTTCGCGCTGGCCTACGTGACCAGTGCCCATGACCTTCCTCGCGCCCAGGTGCTGATGTTGCTCTTCGCGGCCAGTGCCGTGTGGATCGCGTTCACCTACGTCGGCGCGTGGTGGAGCGACCGCTCCGGCCGTCCGGTCGTCTACAAGTTCGGCTACTCGATGCTGTTCGTGCTGCTCCTTCCGCAGTTCTGGCTGCTCAGTCAGGGCACCGGGCTGGGCGTCGGCGTGGCCCTGCTGACCCTGGCGGTGCCGCTGGGCCTGACCTACGGCCCCCAGTCGGCGCTCTTCGCGGAGATGTTCCCGGCCCGGATCAGGCTCTCCGGGGCGTCGCTCGCCTACGCGGTCGGTGCCGTCCTCGGTGGAGCGTTCGCGCCGATGATCGCCGAGGCGCTGACGCAGGGATTCGGCACGGTCATCGCGGTCGCGCCGTACTTGATGGTGATGGCACTGATCAGTCTGGTGACGGCCTTCTTCCTCACCGACCGCTCCGCAGAGCCGCAGGAGTCGATGGCCGACCGCTGAGCCGCTGCCACAGCCGCTGCCACAGCATCCGGGGCGCTTCTCCGCGTCGGAATTCCGTACCGGAATCCGAGCGGTCCACGGAGCGCCCCGGATTGCTGTTGACAACACAACAAGATGACCCGAGGATGTTGTTGACACCACAACAACTTGATTGGTTCGCGCCGGGTTCTCCAGTGCCCGGGCCCAAGCCGCTAGGAGAAAGCTGTGGGAGTTCGGGGAAACGAGGGAGCGGGTAAGCCGCTCGGAATGCTTCCGGGCTTGAAGGTCGTCGAGATGGGCCAGAACCTGGCCGCCCCGTACGCCTCGTTGATCCTCGGTGACCTCGGTGCCGAGGTCATCAAGGTCGAGAAGCCCGGAGGAGACGACGCGCGCGGCTGGGGCCCGCCGTTCGTGGGCGACAGTTCGGTCAGTTTCCACATGATGAACCGGAACAAGCGGTCCGTCGTGCTGTCGCTGGACGACGAGGCCGACTACAAGGTCTTCCTCGACCTCATCCGCGACGCCGACGTCTTCATCCACAATCTGCGCCCGGGCGTCGAGAACAAGCTCAGGGCGGACGCCGAGACGCTCAGGGCCGTGAACCCCCGGCTGATCTACTGCTCGATGTCGGCGTTCGGTCACACCGGTCCGATGGCGAACCGTCCCGGCTACGAGCCGCTGCTGCAGGCGTTCTCCGGTCTGATCGCCATCAACGGGGACCCGAGCGGTCCGCCCTCCCGGGTGGGTCCGTCGGTCGTCGACCTCGGAACGGGCATGTGGACCGTGATCGGCGTGCTCGCCGCGGTCCTGGAACGCCAGTCGACGGGGGTCGGCGGTGAGGTGAGGACCTCGTTGCTGGAGACGGCCGTCAGCTGGGCGGGACGGCACATCGCGGACTACGGGGCGACCGGCACCATCCCGCCCCGGGTCGGTACCGGTCACAACTCGTTGACTCCCTACGGTGCGTTCGAGGCGGCGGACGGCCCGTTCATCATCGCCGCGGGCAACGACCGCCTGTTCGCCAAGCTGGCCGCGGCCCTGGAGAAGCCCGAGTGGGCGAGCGACCCCCGCTTCGCCACGAACGCCGCGCGCAACGAGCACCGGGCCATGCTGCTTCCGCTCATCTCCGAACTCGTCGGCCGCAGCACCGTCGCCGACTGGATCGCGTGTCTGGAGCGCGCCGGCGTTCCGTGCGCACCCATCCATTCGATCCCGCAGGTACTGGAGCACCCTCAGACCCACGCCATGGACATCATCCTGGACAACGCCGACGACCGGCTCAAGCTCACTGGACTGCCACTGAGCATCAACGGCGTGCGAGCGGGCTTCGGCACCACGGCGCCCGCGCTCGACGAGTATCACGACGAGTTGACCGGCTCCGCGCCGGCACCGGAGTCAGGAGCCGCACAGTGACCGGCAGCCGCACCCACATCGCGACGTCCGACGCGACCTCGATCACCGTCCGCGGGAAGGACCTGTGCGAGGACCTCATCGGCCGGCACAGCTTCACGGACATGATCTACTTCCTGTCCGTCGGCCGGATGCCCACGCCGCCCGAGGCACGGGTTCTCGACGCCTGCCTGGTCACGCTCATGGAGCACGGGTGGACTCCGACGTCGATCATCACCAGGCTGGCAGCCGACAGTGTGCCCGACGACGTGCAGGTGGCGATCGCCGCGGGGCTGCTGTCGGTCGGGCCGGTGTTCGCCGGGACCATGGAGGGCTGCGCCGAGCTGCTGGTGGAGGGTGTCGAGAGCGGCGAGGACCCGGACGCCTACTGCAAGCGCGTGGCAGAGGAGTACGTGAGCGCCAAGCGGCCGGTGCCGGGATTCGGGCACCGCCTGCACAAGCCGGACGACCCGCGCGCGGTCACCCTCCTCGAGGTGGCCGGGGAGAACGGGATCACCGGCCGCTACGTCGACCTGCTGCGGCGGCTGAGCCGCGAGGTGGACGCGGCCCGGGGTGGCCGTCACCTCACCATCAACGCCACGGGTGCCATCGCCGCGCTGTTCCTGGAGATCGGGATCCCGCTGAAGGCCGGTCGCGGACTGGCCGTGGTGTCCCGGGCCGGCGGTCTGCTCGGCCATGTGGTGGAGGAGTTCGCCCAGCCCTCCGCCCGCACCATCTGGCAGCTCACCAGGGAGGGCATCCCGTACTCGGATCCCCAGGAGACTTCGCATGACTGATGAGTGGGGCGATCGGTACACCCCGGCCGAGGTGCTCGCTCTCTACCGGGAACACGGTGACACCCTGATCGACCTCGTGGCCGGCCGGGCCGCGGCGGATCCGGACCGTCCGATGCTGGTGTGCGGTGAGCGTTCATGGACCTGGGCTCAGGCCGCCGACGCGACGGGACGGCTGGCCGGTCACCTCCGGCGCAGGGGGGTGGAGGCCGGGGACCGGGTGCTCGTCATGGGCCGCAACAGCGACTGGCATGTACTCGCCTTGCTGGCCGCCGCCGGGCTGGGTGCGGTGTTCGTGCCCGTCAACCCCGACTTCAAGGTGGAGGAAGCGGCCTATGTGCTCCGTCAGTCGGGTGCCCGGGCCATCCTCTGCGACCAGGCCGCCGAACCGGTCGCCGAGGCCGCGCGCGACGACGTCGACAGCTCCGCCTGGATCCAGCGGCTCGGCGGCGAGCTCCTCGACGCGGAGCCGACCGAGCTGAGCGGCGGTGACCGGCAGGCTCCGTGCGTCATGATCTACACCTCGGGGACCACCGGTTTCCCGAAGGGCGTCCTGCACAGCCAGCAGAGCGTGATCGCCACGGGAGAGAGCTTCGTGGAGCGGGTTCGCCTGCAGCCGCACGACCGGGTGCTCACGATCCTCCCGCTGTTCCACGTCAACGGCCTGCTCTACTCAGTGGCCGGAGCGCTCGCCGCCGGTGCCACCCTGCTGGTGGAGCCGCGTTTCTCCGCCTCCGGCTTCTGGCCCACGGTCAAGCGGCTCGGTGCGACGCAGGTCAACATGATCGAGGCGATCAGCGCAATCCTGCTCAACCGGCCCGGCGACGAGTACGTGCCCGGCCACGGCCTGCGCAAGATCTACGGGATCCGGCAGGCGAGCACACGAGCGTTCCGGGAGCGGTTCGAGGTGCCCCACCTGGTGGGCGGGTACGGCATGACCGAGATCCCGGGCATCCTGAGCACTCCGTACGACGCGGAGGCCAGGCCGGGCAGCATGGGCCGGCTCTGCCGGCATCCTGATCCCGCACGGCCGTGGGCGCAGTGCCGCATCGTGGACGAAGCCGGTGCGGACGTTCCCGACGGCGAGGCCGGGGAGCTCTGGGTACGGACGCCCATCGTGATGCTGGAGTACTTCCGCGAACCCGGGCAGACCGCCGAAGCCTTCGAAGGCGACTGGTTCAGAACCGGCGATCTGGTGCGACGGGACCAGGACGGCTGGTACTACTTCGTCGCGCGGAAGAAGGACATCATCCGCCGGCGGGGCGAGAACGTCTCCGGAGCCGAGCTCGACAGGGTGGCCGCCGAACACCCGGAGGTGGTGCTGGCGGCCGCGGTCGGAGTGCCGTCCGAGATGGGTGACGAGGACATCCTGCTGGTTGCCACGCCCCGTGCGGACTCCCTCCTGACCGAGCAGGAGGTCGCCGACTTCTGCGGCGCCCGGCTGGCCCGGATCAAGCGGCCCCGCTACGTCCTTCTCACCCAGGACATGCCGCTCACGCCGACCGGGAAGGTCGCCAAACACCTCCTGAGGGCGGACGCCACTCTGCGCGACCGGGCCCGCGAGGTCGACGTCTCCGTCGACCAGCAGCCGGCCCGGCCCGGGCCCAGGTGAACCCCTCCCACGTCCCGTCAGTGGACCTGCCACAGCAGCCTTGCACGGCTGCGGAAAGGAACGCCCCATGACCGAGCTCCTCGCGCTGCACCCCGACCGGTTGACCGGTGACGTCGAACCGACCGGAGACATCCACGCGTTCCTTCTGGGCGACTTCAGCACCTCACCGCTGGTGCGGCGTGCCAGGGACCTGGTCCCGGTCCTCAAGGAGCGAGCGGCGCGGCAGGCCCAGCAGGACCGGCTGCTGCCCGAGACGATCGCGGACATGCAGCGGGCCGGCTTCTTCCAGATGCTGCAGCCCCGTGCCCACGGCGGGTACGAGCTCACTCCCATCGAGTCCTTCGAAGTGACCTCCATCCTCGCCGAGGGCGACCCCTCGGTGGGATGGGTCCTGGGAGTGGTCGGCATTCACCACTTCCACCTGGGTTTCTTCGACGCCCGCGCACAGTCCGACGTCTGGTCCTCGGACACGACCACCCTGATCAGCTCGCCGTACGCGCCCCAGACGGCCAGGCGGGTGGACGGCGGGTACCGCCTGTCCGGACGGTGGTCCTTCTCCTCCGGCAGCGACTACTGCGACTGGGCGCTGCTCGGGGCCAACATCGAGGGCGAACCGACCCCCGGGCCGGGGCCGGTCGGCAGCCACGTGCTGCTGCTCCCGCGCGAGGACTACGAGATCGTCCACAACTGGGACGTGTCCGGTCTGCGGGCCACCGGCAGCAACGACATCGTGGTCGAGGACGCGTTCGTTCCCGACCACCGGAGCCTGACCTGGACCGAGGTGCACCAGAGGACCGCACCGGGCCTGGCGCTCAACGCGGGTCTGCTGTTCAGACTCCCGTTCTTCCAGGTCTTCTCACGGGCCACCCAGGCACCGACGGCGCTCGGCGCCCTGAAGGGCATGGCGGACGCCCTGGTGGAGTTCAACAGGGGCAAGCGCCGACCCAGGATCGACCCGGCCACCGCCCTCGCGCTGGCCGAGGCCTACTCCTTCGTTTCGGAGGCGAAGGGGCGACTGTACGCCAACTACGCCGCGATGATCTCCGAGGCCGGCGGAGGTCCCAAGGTCAGCGACGAGCGACTGGAGGAGTTCCGCTTCCAGTCCGCGCACATCCCCGCACGCGCGGCCCGGTACGGCACCGAGTTGTACCGCGTCGCGGGCGGCACCGGCATCTACAACGCACAGCCGTTCGGGCGTTATCTGACGGACCTCATGGCGACGCAGACCCACGCGATCAACAACTACCAGGCCCGGGCGACGGACTGGATCGGCCCGCTCCTCGACACCACGGGGACCGTCGTGCCGACACCGCTCGGCGTGATCAAGGATCAGGAACGTCCCGCCTGAGACAGCGTTCTGGCCGGGGCCGGCGCCATTCCCATGGCGCCGGCCCCGGCTTGTCGTCACTCCGGCAGGTTCTCGGCGTTCTCGCCGAAGAGCCTGAGCATCTCGTTGAACTTCTCCACGTCCTGGGGGGTGAATCCGGCGAGCACCTGCTTGTGGCGTTCCAGAGCCGACTTGAGGATCCGGTCGTGGAGTTCGTACCCTGCGGGCGTGAGGTGCCACAGCCGGTTGCGCGGATTGTTGCCGAGGACCTTGGCCTCCGCCAGGCCGAGCTTGGCGAGCTTGCTCAGGGACCGGCTGACCGCGCCCTTGTCGTAGCCCACGGCAGGGCTGGCGGCGGTCACCGGGACGTCCGGTTCCTTGCAGAGCATCACCAGCATCCGCCACTCCATCGCGCTGATGCCGAACTCGTTCTGGTAATGCCGGGAGAAGCTCCGGTTGAAACGATTGGCGGCCCACACCAGGAGGACTGTCGGATTGTCGGCCAGGTTCAGCGTCTTGGACTTCTCCCCGTCGCCCACCTCGACCTCCTCGACAAAGAACTCATCGAGCTCGTCGCTCATGGGGTGACCTCCCGGAGTCTTGTCGATGCGAGACGGCTGTCTCACATCCGTGGTTGCGCGGTCTCTGCTGCTCGGGAAACAGTCTAGGCAGGCCATACGGCCTGCCCCGCTTCCCCATTGTGATGATCATGCCGCTCCTGAGTCGGCCGTGTGAAGGGCTCGGTCGTGACCGGCGCGCCGGGTCTCCTGGTCGACGGTGCCGAGCACGCCCGGGGCGGTGGGCCGACGGAGAGGACGGCGCCGGACCTCGCCGGCTCCGATCCGCCCCGTCACGGCCTGACACAACGAGCCTGACACAACGAAAAGAAGTCCGTGCGGAATCGATCCGCACGGACTTCTCCCTCGATCACGCCGCACGACTCCCACGAGTCGCCAGTGGCACCGCGCTCGGACTGATCAACGCGGACACGACATCACGGATGTCCTGGACCGCGGCAAGGTCCGAGGTCATTCTCTTCAGGTCCCGCACCTGTTCGGGCTGCAGGCCCCAGGGCGCGTAGCCCACGCAGTCGTCGAACCCTTGCGCATGATCCTCGGGAGTGAGCGGGTTACCCGGATATCCCGGACCGATCTCGAGGGTTCTGACCCACCGGCCTCCGCCGGCGGTGCGCATCTCGAACCGCGACGCCGAATGACCGGTGAGTGCGGGGTCGAAGTGCACGTGGATCCGCGAGATCATGGCGGACGCGCCCAGTTCGGCGACCTGTTCGGGTTCGAAGTGTTTGAGCGACGACGCTCCCCGCTCCAGAGCGTTCGCAGCGCAGTACTGCGCACTGAACTGGGCGTTGACCCGCGGGTTGGTACCGGCCTCGAAGGGTTTACCGATGAGCTTGAAGGCGAAGTCGGGCAGGAAGACGTCCACCCGCTCGATCTCCCGCGTGTTCACCGAGTCGTCGCTCAGCGCCAGGAGGGCCGACTCGGTGATTCCCTGGGTGAGCCCGCAACTGGGGTACTTCTTGAAGAAGATCCCCTCCAGATCGTAGTGACGGCCGATCCGGTCGGCGAACGACTCCGGGGAGCGCTCGCCCCGTGCGTACAGTCGCGCGTACCCGAACGGGCCGGAGATGAAGTGACGGGGTCCGGTCAGTCCGGCCTGGGCGAACTGCACGCTCTGAACAGCCGAGGCCGCGGTCCATCCCTGGATGAGCCGCACCGCCAGGGACGCGTCGACATTGCTCTGAAAACTCGCCGAACAACGGTTGAAGGAGAATGCCAGCGCGTGCAGCGTGTGCTCCGCGTCGAGACCGGCAGCCCGCGCCGCGGCAGCGGTGGCTCCCATCAGACCGGCGACGCCCGTCGGGTCCAGCCCACCGTACTGCTCCTCGGTGAGGTTGAACCGCACACCTGCCTCGAGACCCACTGCCAGCGCGGCCAGGAGCTCGGCCCCTGTGCAGCCTCCACGCAGCTCTGCGGCGGCGAGCGCCGCGGGCACGACCGAGGACCCGAGGTGCAGTCCGGGCACCATGGTGTCGCAGTAGTCCAGCGCACGCGCCATGGAGCCGTTGAGCAGCGCGGCGCTCTGGGCCGTCAGGTGGTCTCCGTGGACGAAGGACCTGGCCTCCGCTCGCCCCCCTTGGGTGACGACCAGCTGCCGGAGTTCGGCGATCCCGTCCTGCGCTGCTCCGGCGACCGCGGTGCCACACACGGTCCTCAGGACCTGGTGGGTGACGTCGAGCACCTCCGCGGGGATGTCGGCGGCCCGGGTGTGCGCCACGAAGCGGGCGATCCGCTCCTCGGGGCCCGCGGCGGAGTCGGGCGGTGCGGCGTGACGGTTCTGGTCGACGTCCGCTGCCGTGGTGTTGCCCATCGGTTTCTCGTCTCCCTCAGAGGTGTGGAAGCGACTTGGAGGCGGTCCGTCCCACCGAGGCGACACTGAGCAGGCCGATCAGCGCGACCAGGATGATCCAGCCCGCGGGGCTGGTGTCGTACCCGGTGCTCTGCACGAGGCTCTCGGCGATGAACGGCGCGGTTCCGCCGGCGACGATCGCCCCCAGGTTGTATCCCAGCGCGATGCCGGTGAAGCGGACCTTCGTCGGGAAGAGTTCGGCCACCAGCGCCCAGGTGGGCACCTGCACCCATCCGCTGAAGAACATGAAGACGAAGTAGACGAGGCCGATCGCCAGCAGGCTGCTCGTGTGGGACAGGACGAGGAACGCGGGCCAGGCGATCACTATGAACGCGAGGTAGGCCGTGACCAGGATGGGCTTTCGGTCGAACCGGTCCGAGAGCAGGCCGGGCAACGGGTAGGTCATGGCCGCGAGCGCGATGCCTGCGGCAGCGGTCCAGGCAACCGCGGTGGGCGAGACATTGCCCTTCAGCTCCAGGAAGATCCCGAAGTAGGTGAGCCCGATGTAGACGGTGCCGTTCAGGGCGATCGAGAGACCGAGCACGCGCAGCACCGAGACCGGGTGGTCCCGGATCACCGACATGAGCGGGCGCTTCTCCAAGGCCGCTCCGTCACGACGCTCCTCGAGTTCCTTGAACTTCGGGCTGTCCTCGATGCGCAGCCGCGCCCACAGGGCCAGGACGGCGAAGACAGCCGAGAGCAGGAACGGAACCCGCCAGCCCCAGGACGCCATCTGCTCGGGGCTGAAACCGAGGCGGACCGCCCCCACCACGGCCGCGGCCACGGCGAAGCCGAGCGTCGCCCCGATCGCGGTCGAGCTGCCGTACAGGCCACGGCGGCCGGGAGGCGCGAGTTCGGCGACATAGGTGGCGGCGCCGCCGATCTCGCCGCCGGCGGCGAATCCCTGCACCAGACGGACCAGCACGATCGCGACCGTCGCCGCGATACCGACGTTGGCGTGCGTGGGCAGCAAGCCCATCGCGACGCAGGCAGCGGACATGATCAGGACGGTCGCCACGAGCGAGAAGCGCCGGCCCCGCTTGTCGCCGAGGATGCCGAAGAACCATCCGCCGATCGGCCGCACCACGTAGGACGAGGCGAACAGGGCCAGCGCCGCCAACGTCGCCGTGGCCGGGTCCTGCTGGGGGAAGAACAGTGGTGCCAAGCTCAGCGCGAGGAAGCCGTACACGCTGAAGTCGTAGTACTCGATCACCGTGCCGACACCGCCGGCGACGGCGGCTCGCCGCGCCATGCTCGGATCGCCGGCTTCGGTTCTGCGCTGTTCCTCGAGGTTCGAGGTGATGGTCATGGGCTCTCCTCGCCAGTCTGCGCTGACCACTGGATGGTTCGCTTAAACCACCTGACGGTTCTGTGGTGTGTGTCACGGATGGAATCACGCGAGACTTCGCGCGTCAATCCATCAGTTGGTTTACGTGAACCACCTGATGGACCTATGGTGACGACATGACATTGCCCTCAGCGGCCGCTGCAGCCGACGGCGGCGTGCGTAGCGTGACCCGTGCCTTCGACCTTCTGAGAGCGTTCGACGCCGAGCACAAGGTCCGCTCACTGCGTGAACTCGTCGAGTTCACCGGTCTGCCCAAGTCGACGGTCGTCCGTCTGCTCAGCACGCTCAGCAATCCGGGGATCATCACCAGCCCGAGCGAATCGACCTACAGCATCGGCCCCTCGTTCCTGCGGTGGGTCAAGCTGGCCGAGGCCATGTGGGAGGTGGGCGCCGAAGCCCGGCAGGTGATGACGGCCCTGCGCGACGACTGCGGCGAAACGGTGAACATCTACATTCGCCAGGATCTGCACCGCATCTGCGTGGCCCAGGTCGAGGGCACCGCGACCGTACGGAGCGTGGTGCGGGTCGGTGAGCCCTACTCCATGACCGGGGGTGCCGCGGCCAGGGTGTTGCTCGGCGGCTGCCCGGACACCGTGCTGGCAGCCCTGTCCGCACAGGACGCACACGTCGACGCGAAGGACCTGCGCACCGGGGCCGCGAGCACCCGCGAGGCCGGCTTCGCCATCACGCACGGCGATCGCGAACTGGGCGCCTCCGCGGTGGCGGCTCCGATCACGGCCGCCGACGGTCGTCTTCTCGCCGCGCTCTCCATGAGCGGCCCCACCTCACGGTTCACCGCTGACCGGGTCGCCCAGTACGTCGACGCCGCAACCAAAGCAGCCCGGCAGATCAGTGCCGTCGGGCTCGGCACCGTGGAGGCCTTCCTGTGACCGCAGACCTGCTCGAGGGCGTTCGAGTCCTGGACATGACCAACGTGCTCGCCGGACCGTTCGCCGGTTATCAACTCGCCCTGCTCGGCGCCGATGTGATCAAGGTGGAGACGCCCGGGAGCGGTGACCTGGCACGCCAGCTCGGCGCCGACCCCGAACTGAGCGCCGCGCGGATGGGCGTGTCCTTCCTCGCCCAGAACTCCCAGAAACGGTCCGTGACGGTCAACCTCAAGACCGACGGCGGCAAGAAGGTGTTCGAACAGTTGCTGGTCGATGCCGACGTGCTCCTGGAGAACTTCCGCCCGGGAGTTCTCCAGCGCCTCGGCTTCGGCTGGGAGCGACTGCGGGAACTGAACCCCCGCCTGGTCTACTGCGCCGTCTCCGGCTTCGGCGCCACCGGGCCGATGCGCGGTCGCCCGGCGTACGACCAGGTGATCCAGGGCCTCTCCGGCATCATGAGCGTGACCGGTGACACCCGGTCCGCGCCCTTGCGCGTCGGCTACCCGGTGTGCGACAGCTTCGGTGGCCTCGCCGCCGCCATGGCCGTGTGCGCCGCCGTCGTCAGGCAGCGGCGCACGGGGCAGGGTGCCTGTCTCGACACCTCCATGCTGGACGCGGCCATCACCTCCATGGGCTGGATCGTCTCCAACCACCTGGTGACCGGCCAGGAGCCCGTGCCCATGGGCAACGAGAACATGACCTCGGCGCCGTCGGGCAGTTTCGCCACCGCCGACGGAATGCTCAACATCGCGGCCAACAAACAGGAACAGTTCGAGACGCTGTGCAAGGTCCTCCACCGCGAGGAACTCCTCACCGATCCTCGCTTCGTCACCCGTGAGGACCGCAAGCTCAACCGCGAACTCCTGCGCGACGAGCTCGAGATCTCGCTCAAGGAGAAGACCGCCGCCGAATGGGACGAGGTCCTGCTGGACACGGGGGTTCCGGCCGCTCCGGTGGTGTCGGTCCCCGAAACGCTCACCTCGGCACAGGTCGAGCACCGGGAACTGGTCTCCGAGGTGCCGATGCCCGTCGCACCGGCCGGAACCGTCCAGGTCCTGGGACTGCCCACCCATGTCGACGGTCGAGCGGTGAGGCCCTCCTCGCCACCACCCGCACTCGGCGAGCACACCGAGGAGATCCTGCTCGAGATCGGGTTCACCACCGAACAGATCGAGGACTTCCGCAAGGAGGGAGCCGTATGAGAACCCGACCGGACACCACCGACAGCGCAGGCGCCGGCCGCAACGAGCCCATGGACCGGACCTCGCCGGCCCGCGCCGCGGCACTCGACGCCGTGACCTCCCGCAAGGTGGCCGACTGGTGGACCACCGAGGTGTCGGACATCGAACCCGGCGTCATCCGGTTCCGCGGATACCCGGTCCAGGACCTCATCCGCCGGGCAAGCTTCGTGGAGACCATCTGGACCATGGTCCGCGGCTCGATGCCGTCCCCCGCCCAGGCGGCCCTTCTGGAGAAGGCACTCGTGGCCGCGGTGGACCACGGACCCCAGGCGCCCTCCATCGCGGCGGCCCGCATGGCCGCCACGTGCGGTGTGGGGTTGCACGGCGCGATGTCCACCGGTGTCGGACTGCTCGGGGACGTCCATGGGGGTGCCGGGCAGCAATGTGTCGAACTGCTGCAACGCCTGGTCGCCGCCAGTGGAGGCGGCGAGGGCGCTGACGACGGCTCCTCCCCCGCCGCGGTCTCCCTTCAGGAGGCCGTTGCCGCCGAGGTCGCCGCCCACCGCGAACGCCGGGCCTACATCCCCGGGTTCGGCCACCGGTTCCACCCCCGCGACCCGCGCCGGGACCCGCTCCTGGAGTTCGTCCAGGAAGCCGTCGACGCCGGGGTCGTCGCCGGTCATCACCTCGCCGCGGCCAAGGAGTTGGAGGCCCAACTGTCGGTCGGGCGGGAGCGCCCCGTCCCGATGAACATCGACGGCGCCACCGCCGTGATCTACGCCGAACTCGGCTTCACCGCCGAACTCGCCCGGGGACTCTTCATCCTGTCGAGGTCCGTCGGCGTGCTGGCCCACAGCTGGGAGGAGTCCCAGAGCGGCCGCCGCATCAAGGGCCCGATGCCTCCGCCGCTCCTCCCGACGTATACCGGCCACGCGGAACGGGCATGGGCCGCCGGGACCGCCGAGACCACGGACACGCCATGAGCACGCCGTTCACCGCGCCGGACTCGTTCGGGTCCCTCAGGGCGCTACCGGTCGACGGCGCGCCCGGGGTTCCCTTGCAGTACCACAGCCTGGCTGATGCCGAGGCCAACGGCGCCGGGCCCATCAGTGACCTGCCATGGTCGCTGAGGACGTTGGTGGAAGGCATCCTGCGCCACCAGGGGCACCCGCAGGTGCTCCCCGAGCATGTACGCGCGATCACTCGACGTGACACATCCGCGGCGGTTCCGTTCTTCCCCGGCCGTGTCCTCCTGCAGGACGCGTCCGGTATTCCGGTGCTGGCCGACCTGATCACCTTGCTCGAGCGGGCCGCCGCCGACGGCCTGGACGGATCGGCGCTCGAGCCGGTGCTTCCGCTCGATCTGGTCGTGGACCACGCCTTGGAAGTGGACGAGTACGCGAGCGGGACCGCGGCGCCACGGAACATCGACCTGGAGTATGCGCGGCACCATGATCGCTACCGGTTCCTGCGATGGGCCCAGGAACGGCTTCCCGGACTTCAGGTCGTGCCCCCCGGCGTGGGCATCTGCCATCAGCTGAACCTCGAGGTCCTCGCCCCGGTGGTGACCACCGAGGAGTCCGACGGCACGCGAATCGCCGCGCTCGACGCACTGGTCGGAACCGACTCGCACACCACGATGATCAACGCCCTGGGAGTCACCGGGTGGGGAGTGGGAGGCATCGAGGCC
This sequence comes from Streptomyces chlorus, assembly GCF_042655885.1. Taxonomy (NCBI): domain Bacteria; kingdom Bacillati; phylum Actinomycetota; class Actinomycetes; order Kitasatosporales; family Streptomycetaceae; genus Streptomyces; species Streptomyces chlorus. The sequence continues at coordinate 49,083 of NZ_JBHSOA010000012.1, read as the reverse complement.
ACCGCCGCCGCGCTCGGTCAGGCCATCATGATCCGTGTGCCGCGCGTCGTCGGTGTGGAGCTCACCGGACGGCTCGCCCCGGGGGTCTTCGCCTCCGACCTGGCCCTGACCTTGGCCGAACGACTGCGTGAGCTGAATGTCGTGGGGTCCATTGTGGAATTCCATGGCCCGGGCCTGTCCTCCTTGTCGGTGCCCGATCGCGCGACGGTCGCCAACATGGCACCGGAGTACGGCGCGACCATGGCATGGTTCCCGGCCGACCGCCGCACCCTCGCCTACCTGGCGACCACCGGTCGTTCGCCCGAACAGGTCCACCTGACCGAGCAGTACTTGAAGGCACAAGGCCTGCTGCACAGTCCGGCCGTCCCGGTTCCGCGCTTCGACACCAAGGTGACCGTCGAACTGGACTCCATTTCGACAACCCTCGCAGGTCCCTCGAGGCCACACGAAGCGCTCAGTCCGGGCGAGGTCCCCGCATCCCGTGGCGCCGCCCGGCCTCAGGACGGCAAGGTGGCCATTGCGGCGATCACGAGCTGCACCAACACCTCGAACCCGCGCTCCCTGGTCGCCGCAGGCCTCCTGGCGCGCAACGCGGTCGAGGCGGGTCTCCGGCCGGCGGCGTGGACCAAGACCTCACTGACGCCGGGCTCCAGGTCGGCGGCTGACCTCCTGGTCTCGGCCGGTCTGCAGAAGTACCTCGACGACCTCGGCTTCCACGTCGCGGGATTCGGGTGCGGCACCTGTATGGGCAACTCCGGGCCCTTGAGCCCGGCACTTGATGCGACGGCCCGGACCAAGGACACCGCCCTGGCCGCGGTCCTCTCCGGAAACCGCAACTTCACCGGTCGCATTCACCCCGAGGTCGCGCACGCCTACCTCGCCTCGCCGGCCATGGTCGTGGCCTACGCACTGGCCGGCACGGTGCGGACGAACCTGGAGCGCGAACCCCTCGGTCACGCCGCCGACGGCTCACCGATCGTGCTCGCCGACCTCTGGCCGGATGAGAGTGAGATCGACGAGCTGCTGTCCGCCCATGAGGCTGCGTCGCTGGGCCGCGGAGCCCGCCGGCCCCTGACCACTGAGCGATGGCTGGCGCTCGAGCATCCACGGGACGACACCTACCCCTGGGACGGCGAAGCCGGCAGCATTCGACGGCCACCGTTCACTGACGCGGATCTGACCAGACCCGCAGTCGACGGAGAGTTGCTCGGCGCCCGTCCGTTGCTGGTGCTCGGTGACGCGGTGACCACCGACCACATCTCGCCGGTCGCACGGATTCTGCGTGACTCCGCCGCGGGCCGTTGGCTGATCGAGCGAGGAGTCGACGAGCGGGCTCTGGGTACCTTCAGCTCCCGCCGCCTCAACCACGACGTCATGGTCAGGGGCGGCTTCGCGAACCCGCGCCTGTCCAACCACCTGGCCCCCGACAGGGAAGGCGGCTGGACCCGCACCGCGCCCGACGAGACACCGGTGCCCGTCCACGTCGCGGCCGAGTACCACCGCCGCCGGGGCACCCCGCTCGTCGTCGTGGCGGGCGACATGTACGGAGCGGGCTCCGCACGCGACTGGGCAGCCAAGGTCACTCGGCTCCTCGGCGTGCGCGCGGTGCTGGCACGGAGCTTCGAACGCATCCACCGCACCAACCTGGTCGCCCTCGGCGTCCTGCCGGTCCAATGGGACGGCCCGTCCCCCGACCTGTTCGACGGAACCGAGGAGATCGACCTCCTCGGCATCGACGACCTCGCGTCCTCGACGAACGCCACCGTCCGGGTCCGCCGCGGCGACCACGTGCTGTGGAACGGTGCCGCCACATCCCGCATCGACACGCCGTTGGAACTGGACTGGCTCCGCGCCGGCGGACTGTTCGGACACCTGCTGTCCACCCGGGCGGACAGCAGGGGCGTCTCCGGGTAAGCGGCCCGCGCACGCGGGGGCCCACCCCTTCCGGTGGGCCCCCGCGATCAGGCGGGCCGTGAAGCTCACTCCTTGACGGCCCCCGCGAGGAACGCCGCCCAGGCGGACGCCCCGAGCCGGAGTATCGCCCCGCCGGCGTCCTTGGAGTCCCGGACGGCGACGGCACCGGGGACGTTGCGGGCGACCTCGACGCACTCCTGGCCGGCGTCTCCGCCGCTGTAGGTGGACTTGAGGAACTCGAACTCGGTCACCACGCCTACATCTCCTTGCGGATCGCTTCCATCAGATCGAGGGCATTACGCTCCGCCAGCCCCACCCGCGCGATGCGGTCGAAGATGCGCCGGTGTCTGGCGGCGTCCTCCTCGCTCTCCAACCAGAGCGTAGAAGACGGTACGTCCATGTGTACGACGTCCAGCGCGCCAGGTTCGGTGAACGAGACAATGCTGAACGCGCCGATCATGCCCGGATGGGCACCCGCCAGCCAGGGCACCACCTGCACCTTCACGTTGTCGGTGCGGGAGAGGTCCAGCAGGTACCCCAGCTGTTCCCGCATCACGTCCCGGCCGCCGACGAGTTGGCGCAGTGCCCCTTCGTGTATCACCGCCCACAACTCCAGCGGATGTTCCGACCGCAGCCTTGCCTGACGGGCCAACCGGGCCTCCACAAACGGCTCGACCTCGCTCGGGTCCTCCCAGGAACCGGCGCCGACCGCCACCGCTCGTGCGTAATCGGGCGTTTGCAACAGCCCTGGGATGAAGGCGAGCTGCCACGTGCGAATGCTGGTGGCGATGTCCTCCAGCGCCACGTACTCGACCATCGCCGGGAGCTGCGGATACTGATTCCACCAACCACTCGCCTTGCGTCTTTCCCGATCCGTGCGCGCAAGCTGCAGAAGCCTTCCGATCACCACTTCGTCGGTCTCGCCGTACAGATGACACAGCGAACGGAGGTCCGGATCCCGGATGGGCACTCCGCCTCGCTCCATCTTGGCCACCTTGGCCACCGAAGCCGACAACGCCTCAGCCGCATGAGATTGGCGCATCCCCCGCCTCTCACGCATACGCAGCAGCTCACCGCCACCGTCGGCTTCCAAGCAATCACCTAAAGCCATCAGTTGGTGGAAGTGCGCCGTGCTGCCCACACCCGCACGGCGGAGCCACCGCCGGCTCGCACAAGGAGGTGCGCCCCATGACCGACTCCTGTCCGCTCCCGCTTTCCAAGGGCTACGACCGCTACGACACGGTCAGTTACACGCCCTATCCCCAGAACATCCCCCGCGCCCGCAGGCACGTCGCACAACTCGTCGTCGACCGGGGGCACCCCGGGGCCACCGGGTTCACCGGCGAGGTCGTTCCCCGCACCGTGGACGGGATCGGTGCGGCGCTCCGCATTGATCGTCGCGCCGAGTTCTACACGGAGTTGGGCGCTCTGGGTGACGCCGACGGCTTTGACGCCTTCCTGAACCACTGGTGGACCCAGGCCCTCGCCGACGCCGCGCCGCACGAGGACGCGCGCGAGCAGGCAATCGACTTCGCCGATGCGGCCGTGTCCCTGCACGCACGCCTCGCGGACGGTCCCACAGCCACCCAGGCAGAGATCAACGCCCTCGTCATGGGGGCGGAAGCCTCGTGAGTTACACCATCATCTGGGAGCGGACGGCCTCCGAAGGCCTGAAGCGATCCGAGCCCGGGACGGCGACGCGGTGAAACCGCTGGTGAAAGCGGTCAATGCCCTCGCCGCCGACCCCGAGCCGCCCTCCAGTAGCAAACTCGGAGGAACCAGCCTCCGGCGTTTACGGGTGGGGAAGTACCGAGTGACCTATGAGATCGACGGCAGCACTGTTGCCATCAAGATCCTGATGGTAGGCAGCACCGCCCTGTGACAGCCGGTTCGCGGACTCACCGTTCCGCTCGACAACTACAGCGGCACCATCGGCGTGAGGACCGGCTCGGGCCACGCGAAGAAGTTCCTGGACTACGGCTTCAGCAAGACCTGACACGTTGGAACACGAAAGGGGCCCACAGTTGCATGTGGGCCCCTTTCCCATGCCTCACACTGCCGTCCCCATACACACTCCCGTCGGCCGGAACAGCGGTTTCGATCATCTTCGCTCGCAGTCGTGAACATCCTCGAACCGGCCGGCATATTCGCTCCGCCCCGCTCTACGTTCCGTAGCGGAGGTGGTTCACATGAACGAACCCAGCAAACGACCGAAGCATGCCGAACGGCATGAGGCGATCGACGTCAGCGACTTCGTGTACGCGGCGACCGGAGAACGGGTCCGGAGACTGACCATGCCGGACGGGACGCACTGGTTCCCGGCGGTGGACGTCTGCAAGCGGTTGGGCTACACCACACCCCGAAAGGCACTCCTCGACCATGTCCCGGAGGAGCATCGAGACAATCTCGAGACAGTGACTGGAAGTCACTGTCTCGGCATTCCCGCAGGTAGGAGCTGGCGAAGAGACCTGCAACTCATCGATCTCCAAGGTCTCATTCTCCTCGTCAACGCCTGCACGAAACCGGCTTGCGCCCCCTTCAAGCAGTGGGTCGCCGAAGTGATCGAGACCGTTCAGCGCGAGGGCTCCTACTCTCTCGACAAGGCCGAGGTGCAGTCACCCGAGCCAGGTGCCCCCATCGCCTACGCCATGCCGGAACAGGTCGCCGAGGCCATCGTCCGGCTGGAGGCGCACAACCTTCAGCTGGACGAGGAGCTGGCCAACGGGCAGCGCGAATCGATCGCTTTGCAAAAGGAGACGCTGGCCATGCAGAGGGAGATGCTGGCCGCACAACAGGCCACCCTCGCCGTGCAGCAGGCCATGGTCCGGGCGATGGAACGCATCGCGGACCGGTTCGACACCCTCGTCCTCGAACGTCGGACGCCCAAGGTCCACCTCGCTACGCTGCCCACCACCGAAACGGTCCTGGCCGACTGGCGGCAGCGGCTGTCCGTGACCGAGGACGTGTGGGCGGTGGCCGTGGTGATCGCTCCGGTACTCGTCGAGAAGGGTGAACTGTGCGAGCCGCTGGAGTCGATCGCCTCCCGTACGGGGCTTTCCGTGCGTCGCGTCAACGAGTGCCTCCGGCTGCTGCGCAAGCACGCCTGTATCCGCTCGCGGGGCGGGGCTGAGGACGGGGCTCCGGTGTATGTGCTCCATCAGATCTGAGCCCGGGCACAGCAGGAGGGGCGTCGCAACACCAACTTGCGGCGCCCCTCCTGTGCTGAACCTACTCGGTTCGTGATCGTCACGCCCAGCTGATCAACCGTTTCGGCTGTTCCAGGATCGCGGCCACGTCGGCCAGGACCTTGGAGCCGAGTTCGCCGTCGACCAGGCGGTGGTCGAAGCTCAGCGCCAGGGTGGTGACCTGACGGGGCTTCACCTTGCCCTTGTGGACCCACGGCTGGAGCTTGATCGCGCCGACCGCGAGGATCGCGGACTCGCCGGGGTTGAGGATCGGCGTGCCCGTGTCGACACCGAAGACGCCGACGTTGGTGATGGTGACCGTGCCGGCCTGCATCGCGGACGGGGAGGTCTTGCCGTCCCTCGCCGTGGACACCAGTTCACCCAGGGACTCGGCCAGTTCCGGCAGCGTCTTGGCGTGGGCGTCCTTGATGTTCGGGACGATCAGACCGCGCGGGGTGGCCGCCGCGATGCCCAGGTTCACGTAGTGCTTGACCACGATCTCCTGGGCCGCCTCGTCCCAGGACGCGTTGACGCCCGGGTTGCGCCGGATCGCGACCAGCAGGGCCTTGGCGATCAGCAGGAGCGGGTTCACGCGCAGGCCCGTGAACTCCTTGTCCTGCTTCAACTCCTCGACCAGCTTCATCGTGCGTGTCACGTCGACCGTCACGAACTCGGTGACGTGCGGCGCCGTGAACGCCGAGCCGACCATCGCCGCCGCCGTCGCCTTGCGCACCCCCTTGACCGGGATACGGGTCTCCCGGGCGGTGTCGTACGACACCGGCGCGGAAGCGGTCACCGGGACGGGAACGGTCGTCGGCTCTTCCGGTGCCTTCGGCGCTGCCGCGACTGCCGCCACCGCCGCGTGGACGTCCTCGCGCGTGACGATGCCGTCCGGGCCGGTCGCGGTGACCGTCGCCAGGTCGACGCCGAGGTCCTTCGCCAGCTTGCGCACCGGTGGCTTGGCCAGCGGGCGCTGCGCGTCGGCCACCGGACCGGCGGCGGGCGCCGGGGCAGCCGGGGCAGCCGGGGCGTGGCCGTTCAGTTCCGCCTGGGCCCCCGCCACCGTCTGCTGGGCGAAGCCGTCCGGGGCGGACTTGCGCGGGCGGCGGCGCGTGGCGGATGTCGACACTCCGTAGCCGACCAGCACGGGCTGGCGGCCCGAGCCCACCGCCGTCGGCTCGGTTTTCGCCGGCTGCTCGGCGGGTGCGGCAGCGGCGGGTGCGGGTACGGCAACCGGCGCGGCCGCGGGGGCCTCCGGCTCCGGGGCCGCCCCGCCCGAGACGTCCACCGCGATGATGGACGTGCCCACGTCCACCGTGGTGCCCTCGGGGAAGTGCAGCGCGCGGACCACCCCGTCGTAGGGGATGGGAAGCTCCACGGCCGCCTTCGCCGTCTCGACCTCGCACACCACCTGGCCGTCGGTGACCGTGTCACCGGGCTGGACGTACCACTTGAGGATCTCGGCCTCGGTCAGCCCCTCGCCCACGTCGGGCATCTTGAACTCACGGACGGGCGCTTGCGTCATCGTCGTCACGACCCTCCCTTTCCCTCAGTACGCCAGCGAGCGGTCGACGGCGTCCAGCACCCGGTCCAGGTCCGGGAGGTAGGACTCCTCCAGGCGGGCCGGCGGGTACGGGGCGTGGTAGCCGCCCACCCGCAGGACCGGGGCCTCCAGGTGGTAGAAGCAGCGCTCCGTGATCCGCGCGGCGATCTCCGCGCCCGAACCGAAGAACACCGGTGCCTCATGGACGACGACCAGGCGGCGCGTCTTCTCCACCGACGCCTGGATCGCGTCGAAGTCGAGCGGCGAGACCGAGCGCAGGTCCAGGACCTCCAGGGAGCGGCCCTCCTCGGCGGCCGCGTCCGCGACCTCCTGGCAGAGCTTCACCATCGGGCCGTACGCCACCAGCGTCAGGTCGGTGCCCTCACGGACCACGCGCGCGGTGTGCAGCGGGCCGGGGATCGCCTCGGCGTCGACCTCGGCCTTGTCCCAGTAGCGCCGCTTGGGCTCGAAGAAGATCACCGGGTCGTCGCTCTGGATGGCCTGCTGCATCATCCAGTACGCGTCCGACGCGTTCGACGGAGAGACCACCTTCAGGCCCGCCACATGCGCGAACAGCGACTCCGGGGACTCGGAGTGGTGCTCCACCGCGCCGATGCCGCCGCCGTAGGGAATGCGCACGACGACCGGGAGCTTCACCTTGCCCAGCGAACGCGCGTGCATCTTCGCGAGCTGCGTGACGATCTGGTCGTACGCCGGGAAGACGAAACCGTCGAACTGGATCTCGACCACCGGGCGGTAGCCGCGCAGGGCGAGGCCGATCGCCGTGCCGACGATGCCCGACTCGGCGAGCGGGGTGTCGATGACGCGGCTCTCACCGAAGTCCTTCTGCAGCCCGTCCGTCACCCGGAACACGCCGCCGAGCTTGCCGACGTCCTCACCCATGACGAGGACCTTGGGGTCCGTGTCCAGAGCGCGGCGCAGCGACTCGTTGATCGCCTTGGCCAGGGCCATCTTCTCTGCCATGTCACTTACCCCCGTCCACGTCGGCGAACGACGCCTGGTAGGCGGCGAACTGGGCCCGCTCCTCGTCGACGAGGGCGTGTCCGTCCGCGTACGCGTTCTCGAAGATGGCGAAGTGGTCAGGGTCCTGCATGGCACGGACCGCTTCGCGCACTCGTTTGCCCAACGTCTCGCTCTCGGTCTCCAGTTCCGCAAAAAATCCCTCGTCCGCGTGGTGTGCGGACTCCAGGTAGCGGCGAAGGCGCAGGATCGGGTCCTTGGCCTCCCAGGCGACCCGCTCCTCGTCGTGGCGGTAGCGGGTGGGGTCGTCGGAGGTGGTGTGGGCGCCCATGCGGTAGGTGAACGCCTCGATCAGCGTCGGCCCCTCACCGGCGCGGGCCCGCTCCAGGGCCCACCGGGTCACGGCGAGGTTCGCCAGCACGTCGTTGCCGTCCACCCGCACGCCCGGGAAGCCGAAGCCCTGCGCGCGCTGGTACAGCGGGACGCGGGACTGCTTCTCGGTCGGCTCGGAGATCGCCCACTGGTTGTTCTGGCAGAAGAACACCACCGGGGCGTTGTAGACCGCGGAGAAGGTGAAGGCCTCGGCCACGTCGCCCTGGCTGGAAGCGCCGTCGCCGAAGTAGGCAATCACCGCGCTGTCCGCGCCGTCCTTGGTGATGCCCATGGCGTAGCCCGTGGCGTGCAGCGCCTGGGAGCCGATGACGATCGTGTACAGGTGGAAGTTGTTGCTGTTCGGGTCCCACCCGCCGTTGTTGACGCCGCGGAACATGCCGAGCAGGTTGGTCGGGTCCACCCCGCGGCACCAGGCGACGCCGTGCTCGCGGTAGGTGGGGAAGACGTAGTCGTCGTCGCGCAGCGCGCGCGCCGAGCCGATCTGCGCCGCCTCCTGGCCCAGCAGCGAGGCCCACAGGCCCAGCTCGCCCTGGCGCTGGAGCGCGGTGGCCTCGGCGTCGAAGCGGCGGGTGAGCACCATGTCGCGGTACAGGCCGCGGAACTCCTCGGGGGTGACGCCCACGACGTACGGGTCGAACTCGGCGTTCCCGACCCGCTCGCCCTCGGGCGTCAGCAGCTGTACGAGGCCGGGTTCGGCGCTCTGCGGCTTCGTTCCACCGGTCTTCCCGGCCGCCGGGGCCTTCTTCGCGGCGGATGCCTTCTTGGCCGCCGGGGCCTTCTTGGCCACAGCCACCTTCTTGGCCGGGACCGCCTTCTTGGCGGTGGTGCTGGTGGTGGTGCGCTTGGCGCCGGTGGCGCCGGCATCACTTCCGGCGCTGCGTCGCGGTGTGCGCGCGGCAGTGCTCTCCACGGTCACGTGTGCTCCTCCGTCGGTCCGACCCCCGGGATTGCCGGTAGGTCTGGGGTCCCCCTCCAGCTCGTCGAAGCCTGGGGGAGGCTCACCTCTTCTCGACCACGGGCACGGGGTGGGTGCCGCTCGGCCGGGAACAGGCGTGACAGGTGCCCCGGCGAGCGACCTGCACATAGCACGTTACCCAGTGCGCCACATTTCTGTGAAACCCTTCCTGACCTGGGATTTTGCTTGGATTTCCAAGTAAATCCGAAAGGCGGGAAAGGTGCGCTGGTCACAGCCTTGCAGGAGGCCGGAGCAACGGCACGTTATCCCGGCGACCCCGGACACGGGAAGGGGTGTGTCCCGCGCCCTGCGCCGCGCCCGATGGAAGATCGGCGGCGGGCCCTGCACCCACCGGGCTTCCGCCGGGCTCCCGCCCGGTGTCTGCCGGGCATCCCATCCGGTTCCCGCCCGGCGGCAGATCGGGCACATAGTGCGACCGTAAATGACTGCCTGTGACAACGCGCAGCTCACGGGTCCACGCGGTGCCTTAGCATCTGGCGCGTGTCGCCCTTACGTGTACCACCCCCTGTTTCTTACGCGCCCCCTTTGGGCGCCCTGCTGCGCCGGTACGCCGCCGGTTCCGCGGTGACCTGCGAGCCCGTCGACGAGGGCCTGCTCAACCGCGGCTACCGCCTGCGTACGACCCGCGGCCGCTACTTCCTCAAGCACCACTTCGACCCCGAGACCGCCGATCCGGCCGCGATCGTCCGCCAGCACCGGGCCACCCGGCGCCTGGCCGAACTGGGCGTGCCGGTGGCCCCGCCGCTGCCCGCCCGGGACGGGCGCACGGTCGCCGTGGTCGGCGGCCACGCGTACGCCCTGCATCCCTGGATCGACGGCCGGCACCGGCACGGCGGGCAGCTCACACCGGGACAGTGCGCACGGCTCGGGGCACTGCTCGGCGCGGTGCACGCCGGCCTGGAACGCGTGATGCCAGCACCCGCACGGACCCACAGCGCCCCGGCGGAAAGCGCCGACCCGGCCGACACCCTCACCCTCATCGACGAATTGCTCGGCCGCGTCCGCCGGCACCGCCCCGCCGACTCCTTCGACGCCCTCGCCCGCCGCCGGCTCCTGGAACGGCGGACCCTTCTGGAGCGGCACGCCGACCGGCGCCCTCCGCGCGGGGACGTGGTGGGGTGGGTGCACGGCGACTTCCACCCGTTCAACGTGCTGTACCGGGGGAGCGCGCCCGCGGCGATCGTCGACTGGGACCGGCTCGGCGTACAGCCCCGCGCGGAGGAGGCCGTACGCGCGGCGGCGATCTTCTTCGTCCGGCCCTCGGGCACCCTCGACCTGCCGCGCGTACGGTCCTACGCGCGCGCGTACCGGTGCGGCGCGGGGGCCACGCCCGCCCAGCTCGCCGCGGCGGTACACCGGGTGTGGTGGGAACGCCTCAACGACTTCTGGATGCTCCGCTGGCACTACGAGCGCGACGACACCCGCGCGGACCCCCAGTTCCCGGCCACGGCCGCACTGGTGGTGTGGTGGAGCCGGGAGTACGACGCGGTGCGCGCGGCGTTCACGGGGTGAGGCGGGCGCCTGGCGGGCCGTTCACGGCATGAGCCCGCGCGGGACGTGCTCTGAGTGAGACGGCCCCGCGCGGGGTGAGGCGGACGCGGGACGGGGCGGACGCTTGAGCGCCCGCCCCGTAGTCCGTGCTCGTAGTCCGTGGTCAGCCGCCGGTGACGGCGCCGGCGGCCGCGCCGCCCTCCGTACCGCCGTTGACCGCGCCACCCTCGTTGCCGCCCGTCTCCGGCTCCGGCTCCGGCTCGGTCTCCGGCGGTTCCTCGGTCTGCGTCACCGTCGGCGTCGTCGGGACGTTCGTCGGCTCGCCCGTCGGCTCCTCGGTCTGCGGCTGGCTCGGCGGCGCCGTCGGGGACGGGGTGTACGGCGGGACCCAGCCACCGCCTCCGGAGCCGTTGCCGGTGCCGGTGCCTGTGTTCGGCGCCTCCGGTTCGGCGGTGGTGTCGTCCTCGTCCGGCGACGCGCTGGACTTCTCCTTCTCGTCGCTGGTCTGCGAGGAGGACGGCGACTCGGACGGCTCCTTGTCACCCTTGTCGCCGCTGCCGCTGTTCAGTGCCAGCGCGACCCCCGCGACGACGGCGATCACCGCGAGCACCGCGAGAATCCACAGCTTGCCGCGGCCGTTGCCCCGGTTGTCACCGCCCTCGAAACCGCCGTCGTCCCCGCCGCCGTACAGGTTGGGGAGAATCGGCTTCGGGATGGCCGCGGTGCCGGAGGCGTCCGGGTGCGGCATCGCCGTCGTGCCCGCGAAACCCGCCGCCGGGGTGCGCCCGCCGTCGTGCATGTCGACCGGACCGGTGTTCCAGGTGCCGGTGTGGCCGCCCTGGTCGTAGAGCATCTGCAGCCCGTACTGGATCAGCCCGCGCATCTCCTCGGCCGTCTGGAACCGGTCGTCCGGCTCCTTGGCGAGTGAGCGCATGACAAGCCCGTCCAGCTCCGGCGGGCTGGCGTCCGAGACCTCCGACGGGGGCGTGGCGATGTCCTGCACGTGCTGGTAGACCACGGACAGCGGCGTCTCGCCGGTGAACGGGGGCCGCAGTGCCAGCAGTTCGTACAGCATGCAGCCGGTCGCGTACAGGTCGGACCGGTGATCGACGGCCTTGCCGAGCGCCTGCTCCGGCGAGAGGTACTGGGGGGTGCCCATGACCATGCCGGTCTGCGTCATCGTCGTGGACGCGCCGTGCAGCGCGCGGGCGATGCCGAAGTCCATCACCTTCACGGCACCGTTGTCCGTGATGATGACGTTGGCGGGCTTGATGTCACGGTGCACGATGCCGTGCTGGTGCGAGTAGGCCAGCGCCTCCAGGACGCCGGAGACGATGATCAGCGCCTGTTCGGGGCCGGGCGCCTCGGCGTTGATCAGGAGATCGCGGATCGTGCGGCCCTCGACGATCTCCATGATGATGTACGGCACGGCCTGGCCGCCCACGATGTCCTCACCGGAGTCGTACACGGCGACGATCGCGTGGTGGTTGAGACCGGCCACCGACTGCGCCTCACGCGTGAAACGCGCTTTGGCGATCGGGTCCTCGGCGAGATCGGTATGCATCAGTTTGACGGCGACCGTCCGCCCGAGCCGCACGTCCTCCGCGGCGAACACCTCGGCCATGCCGCCCCGGCCGAGCCTGTGTGTCAGCCGGTAACGTCCGTCACCGACAAGCCCGCCGTTACCCCAGTTGTCCGGCGCGTCCGACATGCCGCCGCCAGTCGCCTCGGGGTCGGACGGGCCCTGAGCGCGCTGCTGCTGTGCCATCAGTCCTCGCCGTCGTTTCTGCCCGCGGTGCGCGCGGTGTTGTCACGGTCTCCGTCGGCCACGCTACAGCCTTCACGCCGGCCTCCCGTCCGGGACGGGCTGCCAGGAACGGGCATGAGACGGACCGGCCATGAAACCCGCAATCCATATCGTCGTGCAAATTCCGTGCACCCGCCTCACGTCCCTTGTAACGCTTCCGCGACGCTTCTCTCCCGTACGGCCACGGAACGGGCCCCACGCTTGACGTGTCAGTGGCCTGGGGCAGACTTGGCCGGGTATAGCGCATTGGATCTACGAGGAATCGGTCGCCGACGGCAGCAGCGCCGGAGAGGCTACGGGGGACGCGGAACATGAGCCAGGACGGCGCACAGGGCCACAACACGGGGCGGGCGCTGGCCGGCGGCCGCTACCAACTGCGGGACCTGCTCGGCCAGGGCGGCATGGCCTCCGTCCATCTCGCGTACGACAGCGTGCTCGACCGTCAGGTCGCGATCAAGACCCTGCACACGGAACTCGGCAGGGAGCAGGCCTTCCGCGAACGCTTCCGCCGCGAGGCCCAGTCCGTGGCGAAGCTCACGCACACCAACATCGTCTCGGTCTTCGACACCGGCGAGGACGATGTGGACGGCATGACGATGCCGTACATCGTCATGGAGTACGTCGAGGGCCGTCCGCTGGGTTCCGTGCTCGACGAGGACATACGGCAGCAGGGCGCGATGCCCGCCGACAAGGCGCTGAAGATCACCGCGGACGTGCTGGCCGCCCTGGAGATCAGCCACGAGATGGGCCTGGTCCACCGGGACATCAAGCCGGGCAACGTGATGACGACCAAGCGCGGCGTGGTCAAGGTGATGGACTTCGGCATCGCCCGTGCCATGCAGTCCGGCGTGACCTCGATGACACAGACCGGCATGGTCGTCGGCACCCCGCAGTACCTCTCGCCCGAGCAGGCGCTCGGGCGGGGCGTCGACGCCCGCTCCGACCTGTACTCGGTCGGCATCATGCTCTTCCAACTGGTCACCGGACGGCTCCCGTTCGACGCCGACTCGCCGCTGGCCATCGCGTACGCGCACGTGCAGGAGGAGCCGCCGCTCGCCTCCTCGGTCAACCGCTCGCTGCCCCCGGCCGTGGACGCGCTGATCACCCGCGCGCTGAAGAAGAATCCGAACGAGCGTTTCCCCAGCGCCGAAGCCATGCGCGGCGAGTGCCTGCGGGTGAGCCAGTCCTTCCAGGCCGCCCCGCCGAGCATCGTCCCCGGCACGCACGGGCAGAGCGGCTCGGGCGTCGGCTCCGCGGTGTTCCCGCCCGTCGACCAGTCGGCGCCGGTGGCCCCGGGCAGCGTCCAGACGCCGTACACGCCGGGCCCGCCCCCGCACCACACTCCGAACCCGTACGGCACCCCGGCCGCGCCGGGCCCTGCCCCGGCATACGGCTATCCGCAGCAGGGCGCCCCGCAGGGCGGCCACGCGACACCCCACCCCCCGTACGGCGCGCAGCACGGCGGCCCGTCGACGCCACCGCCGTACAACCTGTCGCCCCAGGGTCCGGGCTCGGGCGGATCGGGCGGCGGCGGCAGGAACAACAAGCCGGTGATCATCGGCTCGATCGTCGTGTCCGTCCTCGCCGCCGGCGGCCTGGTCGCGGCGCTGCTGGCCAACGGCAACGGCGACGAGAACAACCAGGCCGGCGACCCGGGCGTCAGCGCGTCGGTGTCGGCGCCGGCCTCCAAGGCGGCCGGCTACCGCGGGCCCGACCCGGACAGGACGATCGACTCGGAGGAGTGCACGGACCCGGAGGAGTCCTACAACGACGAGGACAAGATCAAGCTCCCGAAGCTGAAGTTCAAGAACATAGCGTCGGTCAAGGAATGCTTCCAGGCCGCCGGCTGGGACCTGGACGTGCGGAACGTCGACGAGAACACGTACGGCGAAGGCGCAGTCATGAACCAGTTCCCCGCCGCCGGTACGGACGTCGACCCCGAGGACATGCCCAAGATCCAGCTCGACGTCTCCACGGGCAATCCGCCGAACGGCTGAGCTCCTGAGCTCCTGTGGAAACCTGAGCTCACCAGGACACAGGGACAAGGGACGAAGGACATACAAAGGGGGCCCGGCTTCGATGCCGGGCCCCCTTTCGACCGTCGTCCTGTCGAAGCGGGCAGGGACGACTACAGGTAGGGGCCACCCACGCGGCCGCCCATCGGGGGTTCCTCGGTTCCGCCGTCACCGACGCCCGGCGGAAGGGCCCGGCGCATCTGCTCCAGCTGGGCGCGCGCGGCCATCTGCTGGGCGAAGAGCGTGGTCTGGATGCCGTGGAAGAGGCCCTCCAGCCAGCCCACCAACTGGGCCTGCGCAATCCGCAGTTCGGAGTCGCTCGGGGTCGCCTCGTCCGTGAAGGGCAGCGAAAGCCGCTCCAGCTCCTCGACCAGCTGGGGCGCGAGTCCGTCCTCCAGCTCCTTCACCGAGCTGGCGTGGATCTCCTTGAGCCGGACCCGGCTGGCCTCGTCCAGAGGGGCCGCGCGCACCTCCTCCAGCAGCTGCTTGATCATGCTGCCGATCCGCATGACCTTCGCGGGCTGCTCCACCTGCTCCGTCACCGGGACCTCGCGGGAGTCCTCGTCCCCCGTGCCCCCGCCGAGCGCCATCCCGTCCTGGCCGACGACCAGAATATGCGGGTTGTCCGGCGACCGTTCGTTCCTCGGCATCTCCATACGGCCATTCTCTCGCACGCCCGCCCCACACCTCCGGGGCCCCCTGACTGCCCCCTGACTGGAGGAATCCGAAATGCCGGGGATGCACGGGAATGCGAGCATGTGGGGGTCCATCCGGCCCATCTTGCCGACGGTGCGAACAGGCACCGGCCGGTGCGGGAGGTCACCGTCGTGGCTCCATGGCTGTGTGCAGTGAGGGTAACGAGGGCGGGGCTCGTCCTGCGGGCGGGCGTCGCACTCGGGGTGGTGACGGGAGCGGGGGCCGCGGCCGGGACGGGAGCGGGGGCGGCGATGCCGTACAGCGCTGCCGTGACGCCCTTCGGTACGGCGGTGGCTTACGGCTCCGAAGGGGCGGCGGGCGGGCGTCAGGAGGCGGTGGCCGGAGGGTTCGATGTGCCCTCCCCCGCAACCGCACGCTCATCCTCTCCTGCTCTCTCTTCCGTGCCCTTACCCTTCCGCCCGGCTTCGGCTGTGGCTTCGGCGGCTGCGGCTGCGGCGCCGTCGCTCTCCAACGATCCCTCCAGGGCCGGTAGCCGGCCCGGGGAGGGGCGGAAGCGGCCGGGGCGGGAGATGCCCGGACCGGAGGAGAGGAGCGAGAGGCCCGAAGGGACCGAGGGGACCGGGAAGGCGGACCCGCGGGGTGGACGGGACGGCGGACCGAGCGACGGCCGGCGCGGCACCGGCGACGGCGCAACCCCCGTACCGGAGCCCTCCGGTCCGGGCGACGGCGTGAGTGGCGTCCCCGAGAAGCCGGGCGAGGCCCATGTCGGGGCGAAGGACAGCGGGTCCGCCCCGGACTCCGGAGACGGTACGGACGGAGCCGAGAAACCCGGGACCGGCGCCACCCATCGGGCAACCCCGTCGCAGGAGGCTGCCGCCACGGTGCCCTCCGAGGTGTCGCGCCGGCACGCGGCGAACCCCGGCACCGAGCGCTCCGCCGGGCCCATGCTGCGCATCCTGCCGCTGGGCAGCGGACTGGTCCTGATAGGGCTCGGGCTGGGACTGGCGTTCGTGGGCCTCAGGCTGCGACGGAGCTGAAGCGCGAAGCCCACGGACATCCGGACGTCCTACGGCGCGATCAGCAGCACCTTGCCGATGTGGCTGCTGGCCTCCACCACCCGGTGGGCGTCGGCCGCGTCCGGCATCGGGATCTCACGGTCGACGACGGGACGGACATGGCCGCCGTCGATCAGCGGCCAGACGTGTTCCCGCACGGCCGCGACGATCGCCGCCTTCTCCGCCGGCGGCCGGGCGCGCAGCGAGGTCGCGCTGATGGCGGCACGCTTGCCGAGGAGGGCGCCGATGTTCAGCTCGCCCTTGACGCCACCCTGCATGCCGATGATCGCGAGCCGGCCGTTGACGGCGAGGGCCTTGACGTTGCGGTCCAGGTACTTGGCGCCCATGTTGTCGAGGATGACGTCCGCGCCGGCGCCGTCGGTGGCCTGCTTCAGCTCGGCCACGAAGTCCTGCTCGCGGTAGTTGATCAGGATGTCGGCGCCCAGCTCGGCGCAGCGTTCCAGCTTCTCCTTCGTACCGGCCGTGACGGCGACCTTGGCACCGACGGCCTTGGCGAGCTGGATCGCCATGGTGCCGATGCCGCTGGAGCCGCCGTGCACGAGCAGCGTCTCGCCGGGGCGGAGGTGGGCCACCATGAAGACGTTCGACCAGACCGTGCAGACGACCTCCGGGAGGGCCGCCGCCTGCTTGAGGTCGAGTCCCTCGGGGACGGGGAGCAACTGGCCGACCGGGACGGCGACCTGCTCCGCGTAGCCTCCGCCCGCGAGCAGCGCGCACACCTCGTCACCGACCGCCCACCCGGTCGCCCCGGGACCGAGCGCGGTGATCCGGCCGGAGCACTCCAGGCCCGGGTAGGGGGAGGCGCCGGGCGGGGGGTCGTAGAAGCCCTGCCGCTGCATGATGTCGGCGCGGTTGACGGCCCCGGCCACCACCTCGACCAGTACCTCGCCCTCGCCGGGAACGGGATCGGGGACCTTCGCCCATACCAGCGTCTCGGGCCCACCGGGTTCGGGAATCGTGATCGCATACATGGGAACGACGCTACCCCTGGCCGGGCCGTGGGCGGCTCAAGTCCGGGGACCGGCCTCGGTCCGGGGACCGGCCTCGGTCCATGGGCGGAGGCGGTTTCGCACCCTGCCGATCTGGCGGCCCTCGACGATGGTCGGCTATCTGCTCGGGGACGCCCTGCGCTACACCATCGCGTCCGTCGTGATGCTCACCGTGGGCATCGTCCTCGGCTACCGGCCGGACGGCGGGGTCGCCGGTGTGCTCGCCGGGATCGCGCTGCTGGTGATCTTCGCGTTCGCGTTCGCGTGGATCTGGACGATGTTCGGGTTGATGCTGCGCACCGAGAAGTCCGTGATGGGCGTCAGCATGCTGCTGATCTTCCCGCTCACCTTCCTGTCCAACGTCTTCGTCGACCCCGGCACCATGCCGGGCTGGCTCCAGGCCTTCGTCAACAACAGTCCCGTCACGCACCTGGCGTCCGCGGTGCGCGGACTGATGGCGGGGGACTGGCCGGCCGACGAGGTGGCCTGGTCGCTGGGCTGGTCCGCCCTGTTCATCCTGGTCTTCGGACCGATCACGATGCGGCTCTACAACCGCAAGTGACGCGGGCCGGCGAATGCCGCGAGGAACAACGCGGTGCCCCGGGGCACCTGCCCCCGGGGCACCGCGTTGTTTCTCGAATGTCCTGGCGGTGTCAGTCGTGGAGCGGGCGGATGTCGGGGGTGACCTGGGTGCCCGGCGTCACTCGCACGATGGTGATCAGCCGGTCCGTCAGCTCGAGCGTCCCGACGTTCTCGTCGTCGTAGCCGAGCACCCGGTGCCCACGCAGGACACTCACCACCAGATCACCGACCTCGCGCGGCGACTTGCCCACCTCGGCCTTTATGACCGGCCGTTCGACCATGTCGAGACCGGTGCCCTGCTGGATGAGGTCCTCCATCACCATGCCGGCCGCGGGGCTGAGCACGGACAGACCGAGCAGCCGGCCGGCCGCGCTGGCACTGGTGATGACCGCGTCGGCACCCGACTGCTTCAGCAAGGGGGCGTTCTCCTCCTCGCGCACCGCGACCACGATCTTCGCGCCGCGGTTGAGCTGGCGGGCCGTCAGCGTCACCAGCACGGCCGTGTCGTCGCGCTGTGTGGCGATGATGATCTGCTTCGCCCGATAGGCCTCAGCCCGTTTCAGCACCTCACTGCGCGTCGCGTCCCCTATGACACCCGCGAATCCGTCGGCCGCCGCGGCCTCGATCGCCTTGCTGCTGGGGTCGACCACCACGACCTGCTCCTTGCGGAGCCCCGTCGCGCAGACGGTCTTGATCGCGGACCTGCCCTTCGTGCCGAATCCGACGACGATGGTGTGATCACGCAACGTGGACCTCCAACGGTTCAGTCGCCACTCCTCCCGCGTGCGTTCGGTGAGGGCTTCGAGGGTGGTGCCGACCAGGATGATCAGGAACATCACGCGCAACGGCGTGACGACGAAGATGTTGGTCAGCCGGGCAGCGTCGCTGACCGGAGTGATGTCGCCGTATCCCGTGGTCGAAAGGGTGACGGTCGCGTAGTAGAAGGCGTCGAGGAAGTCGAGGGTGCCGTCGGAGTTGTCGATGTAGCCGTCGCGGTCGACGTACACGATCAACGCCGTCAGCACGAGGAGGAACAACGCGATGGACAGCCGTTTGACGACCTGTCGGATCGGGTGCTCGATCACCTTCCTCGGCAGTTTCACCCGATGGGTCACCAGGTGCTCGTCCGCCTGGCGGGCAATGGCGTCCTCACCCGAAAGTTTCACGTGAAACACACCCCGATTCCCCCGGACGCCCAGGGCAGGTCGAGCAGTTCCGCCTCCTGGCCGGGTCGTGTGCCGCCCGGGGGGACGACCGCGAGGGCGTCGGCCGCCGCGATGCCCCGCAGCATGGCCGGGCCGTTGTAGTGCAACGGCAGGGCTACGTCACCGCGCAGTACGACCGGGATGAGCCGGGTGTCGTGCGGGTGTCCATGAACCGCGTCCCGCAGCGGCATCGTGTACGGCTCGGGGGCGGGGCGGGCCGCGAGGGTCCGCAGCAGGGGTTCGGCGAGCGTGAGCAGCCCGGAGACCGCGGCAAGGGGGTTGCCGGGCAGACCGACGAGGTACTGGTTCTCCTTGATGCGGGCCAGGAGCATGGGGTGGCCGGGACGCACCTCGACTCCGTCCACGAGGAGTTCGGCGCCGATACGGCGCAGCGTCGGGTGGACGTGGTCGACGGGGCCCGCGGCGGTACCGCCGGTAGTGAGGACGACATCGGCGTCGGACCTCGTGATCGCCTTGTACAGCGTCTGCGCGTCGTCGCGGACCCGGCGGACGGTGGTGACCTCGGCACCGAGCGCGCGCAGCCAGGGCGGCAGCATCGGGCCGAGGGCGTCCCGGATCAGTCCGTCGTGCGGCAGGCCGCCGGTGAGCAGTTCGTCACCGAGGACGAGGACGTCGACGCGGGGGCGGGGAAGGGTACTGAGCGTGTCGTATCCGGCGGCCGCGGCGAGGCCCAGCACGGCCGGGGTCACCAGGGTGCCGACGGACAGCAACTGCTCGCCACTGCGGCACTCCTGGCCGCGTGGGCGGATGTCCTGACCGTGCGCGACCGAGGAGACGGGCCCGGCGTGGGGCGCGCCCGCCGGCCGGGGTGTGGTGGCGGCTCGGGGCGGGGTGGCGTGCAGCCGGCCGTTGTCATCGGTACGGCCGTGTTCGCTGCGCAGGACGGCGGTGGTGTCCGGGGGGACACGGGCGCCGGTGGCGATACGGACGGCTTCGCCGTCGGTGAGCGGCGGGTGCTCGGCGTGTCCGGCGAGGACGCCTTCCTCCCGTACTGCCCAAGGACCGGGACCGGAGACCGCCCAGCCGTCCATGGCCGAGGTGTCGAAGGAGGGCAGGTCGGTGAGGGCCGTGAGGGGGGCGGCCAGGGTGAGGCCGAGGGCGGCGTCGAGCGGCACGGGGACCGGGGCACGGTGGGCGGCCCGGCTGCCGGTGCCCCGGCGTGCGGCGCGCTCGGCGACGGTGCGGGCCTCGGTCCAGGAGAGGGCGTGATGGTCGTCATGGCGGGTGGCGGGGCTTCGCCCGTCCGCGGCGGTCCGGGGCCCGCCCCGGCGGGGGGTGCGGGCGCGCGCGGGGTCACCGGGGGTGCGGCCGGAAACGTCGTTCACGAGGGCGAGAGCCTCCTCGACGTCGAGATCATCGGAGTCCTCGGCGTCGTCGGTGGCCCCGGTGCCCTTGTCGGCTCGGGCCTCGGGCGCGTTCATTCGGCGTCCGGGCGCGTGCCGGGGGCCGGATCGGAGGCCGGGGCCGGGTCGGGGGCCCCACCGGGGGTTGTGTCGGCGGCGTCGGACTGCTTGTCTGCGGACTGCCCGTCCGCGGGCTGCGCGGGCGTGGCGTCGGTGGTGTCCTCGTCGGCCCAGCGGGTGGCGAGGGCGGCGGCCTTGCGTGCGGCCTCGGCGACGGCCTCCTGGTCACCGCCCGCGCGGGCGGCCGCATAGCCGACGAGGAAGGTGGTCAGCGGCGCCGCCGGCCTGGCCACACCATGGGCGGCGTCACGGGCCAGGTCGAGGAGAACGCCGGTGTCGACGTCCAGCTCGATGCCCAGCTCGTCCTTGACTGCGGAAATCCATTCATCCAACACGTGTCCATGCTCCCTGATGCGTGCTCTGGCGGCGGCGATGTCGTCCCAGGTGTCGCAGTCGAACGACGCCACTGGGCCGAGGATTCGGGTGAGGTCGAGCGCGCCGGTCAGCCGGCGCAGCGGCAACCCGGCCAACGCGCCGTGCCGTTCGGCGAGCATGGCCAGTCCGCGACGCAGGGCCGCCGTCCGGTACGCGGCCACGAGCGGCTGGTCCCGGCCGTCGGCGTCGGTCAGCAGGACCCCGTCCACCGTGCTCGTTCGAAGGGTGGTCAGCAGCTCGTCGACGGTGGGTCCGTCGAGGAACGGCAGGTCGGCGGAGAGCAGTACGGCGTACTCCGCGGTGCTCAGCCGGAGCCCCGCGTCGAGCGCGGCGAGCGGTCCGCCGCCCGGCGGCTCCTCACGCGCCCAGGAAACGGGCCGGGAGGTGGGCCGGGGGTCGGCCACGACGACGGTGGTGCGGGCGCCGGAGCAGGCGGCCAGCACGCGGTCGAGCAGCGATCGGCCGCCCACCCGCACCCCGGGCTTGTCCGCACCCCCGAGCCGCCGGGCACCTCCACCGGCCAGCACGAGGGCGTCGTACGCGAGGGGCACGGCGGGCGTGGGGCGCTTGGGGGGCGCGGCGGACTCGTCGTACGCGGTGGGCGCCGCCCGGCCCGGCGCGGGGTCGCGGTCACGGGCGCGGTCGCCAGCGGCTCCGGGGGCACCCGGGAGCTCGTACTCGGTCACCCCCCGAGTATGCGTGCCCCCGCGAGCACGGGGAACGCGGGGGCACGGACAGCACGGACAGGGAGAACAGGACGTCACAGCGTCCGCAGCAGCACCGCCGGTTGCTCCACGCAGTCCGCCACGTACCGCAGAAAGCCGCCTGCCGTGCCGCCGTCACAGACCCGGTGGTCGAAGGTGAGCGAGAGCTGCACGACCTGCCTCACCGCCAACTCGCCCTCGTGCACCCAGGGCTTGGGGACGATGCGGCCGACGCCGAGCATGGCCGCCTCGGGGTGGTTGATGATCGGGGTGGAGCCGTCGACGCCGAAGACGCCGTAGTTGTTCAACGTGAACGTGCCGCCCGTGAGTTCCGCCGGCGTCAGTGTTCCCGTGCGGGCCGCCTCGGTCAGCCGGGCGAACTCCGCCGTCAGCGATTCCGCGTTGCGCGCGTGCGCGTCCCGTACGACAGGGACGACGAGCCCGCGCTCGGTCTGCGCGGCGAAGCCGAGATGCACGGCCGTGTGCTGGACGACCTCCCTGGCCGCCATGTCCACGGAGGAGTTGAGCTCGGGGAAGCGGGCCAGCGCGGCGGTGCAGATCCGGGCCAGCAGGGCGAGCACGGAGATCTTCGGCCCGCCGGCCACGGGGCTCTGGGGGCGCTCCTCGGCGAAACGCCGCATCGCGTCCCGTGCCCGCATCAGCTCGGTCGCGTCGGCGTCCACCCAGCAGGTCGCGTCGGGGATCTCGGTACGGCTGCGGGAGAGCTTGTCGGCCATGACACCGCGGATGCCCTTGAGGGGGATGCGGGTGGCCTCCGGGGCACCGACGGTCGGCATGTGCGCCTGCGCCTGCGCCGGTGCCGGTGCCGGTGCCGGTGCCGGTGCCGGTGTCTGCGGCACGGTCTGTGCCGACGTCTGCGGCACGCGCGGGTACGGCTCGGTGGTGGGCGTCCGGTCCTTGCCGGCCTGCGTTCCGGCGGCCCGGAGCGCGTACTCCACGTCCGCCCTCAGGATCAGCCCCTCGGGCCCGGAACCAGCCATCTCCCGCAGGTCCAGGCCGTTCTGCCGGGCCAGCCGGCGCACCAGGGGCGAGATCACGGGAACCGGCCCGTCCACCGCCCCGGCGGTACGGGCCTGCCGGGCAGCGGGTGGCCGTCCGCCGGCGGCGGCGGCCCACCCGTTCGCCGTGGGCGTGGTGGGCGTCGCCGACGCGCTCTGCGCCGGCTGCCCCGGCCGGACCCTGCGACGCCGGGCCGGCGCCTCCGAAGTGCCGTAACCGACCAGCACATTGCCGGAGCCCTCCGAGCGTGGGCCCTCCGCACGGGAGCTGTCGGCACGGGAGACATCCGTTGCGGAACGCGGCTCCCCCGCCGGACGGCCGTCGTCGTCGGCCGGGCCGCCCACCGCGACCGTGATCAGCGGGGCGCCCACCGGCACCTCGGCGCCCTCCTCGCCGAAGCGGGCGGTGACCACGCCCTCGTAGGGGCAGGGCACGTCCACCATCGCCTTGGCCGTCTCGACCTCGACGACCGGCTGGTCAACGGCGACGACCTCGCCGACCTCGACCAGCCAGCGCACGATCTCCGCCCCGGTGAGCCCCTCACCGAGGTCGGGGAGCTTGAACTCCAGCACCTGTGCCATCAGCTTTCGGCCTCCCACTGCAGACGCCCCACGGCATCCAGTATCCGGTCGACGCCGGGCAGGTGGTGACGCTCCAGCATCGGCGGCGGATACGGAAGATCGAACCCTGCCACACGCAGCACCGGCGCCTCCAGATGATGGAAGCAGCGCTCCGTGACCCGGGCCACGATCTCGCCGCCGGGACCGCCGAAGCCGCCCGACTCATGGACGACGACCGCGCGTCCCGTCCGCCGCACCGAGGCGCACACCGTCTCGTCGTCGAACGGCACCAGCGAGCGCAGATCGACGACCTCCAGGTCCCAGCCCTCGGAACGGGCCGCCTCGGCCGCCTCCATGCAGACGGGAACGGACGGCCCGTACGTGATGAGCGTGGCGCTCCGGCCGGAGCGCCGCACCACCGCACGGCCCAAGGGTTCAACGGTCGTCGGCCGCTCCGGGTTCCAGGAGTCCTTCGACCAGTACAGACGCTTGGGCTCGAGGAGGACGACCGGGTCGTCGGAGGCGATGGCGGCACGCAGCAGCCCGTAGGCGTCCGGGACGGTCGCGGGCGTGACGACATGGAGGCCGGGAGTCGCCATGTAGTACGCCTCGGAGGAGTCGCTGTGATGCTCGACACCGCCGATGCCACCGCCGTAGGGGATGCGGATGGTGAGCGGCAGGGACATCCTCCCTCGCGTGCGATTACGCATCCTGGCGACGTGCGACACCAACTGCTCGAACGCCGGGTAGGCGAACGCGTCGAACTGCATCTCCACGACCGGCCGCAGCCCGTACATCGCCATGCCGACGGCCGCCCCGAGGATGCCTGCCTCGGCCAGCGGGGTGTCCGTGCAGCGGTCCTCGCCGAACTCCTCGGCGAGTCCGTCGGTGATGCGGAAGACACCGCCGAGGGTGCCGACGTCCTCACCCATGACGTACACCGACGGGTCCGCGGCCATCGCGTCGCGCAGCGCGCGCGTGAGCGCCTGCGCCATGGTGGCCGGTTTGGCGGCGACGGTGGTCATCGCTGCGTCCTCCCCGACTCGGGTTCGGGTCCGGACTCGGCCTCCGCCGCAAGCTCGGCCCTCAGCTGCTCCCGCTGTTCCAGCAGCTGGGGGGTGGGCTCGGCATAGACGTGGGCGAACAGGTCCATGGGGTCGAGCACCGGGTCCTGGTTCATGCGCGCCCGCAGGTCGGCGGCCATGATCTCGGCGTCCTGGCGGACGGCGGCGACGCCGTCCTCGTCGAGCAGACCACGCCGGGTCAGTTCCTGTTCGAGGAGCGCGACGGGGTCGTGCTCCTTCCAGGTCTCCACCTCCGCCTCGCCCCGGTAGCGGGTCGCGTCGTCGGCGTTGGTGTGGGCCTCCACGCGGTAGGTGATCGCCTCGACCAGGGTCGGGCCACCGCCCGCGCGCGCGTGGCGCACGGCGTCGGCCAGGACCTCGTGCACGGCGGCCGCGTCGTTGCCGTCGACCAGACGGCCGGGCATCCCGTAGCCGACGGCCTTGTGGGCCAGCGACGGGGCCGCGGTCTGCTTGGCAAGCGGGACGGAGATCGCGAAGCCGTTGTTCTGGACGAGGAAGACGACCGGCGCCCGCCACACGGCGGCGAAGTTCAGCGCCTCGTGGAAGTCGCCCTCGCTGGTCCCGCCGTCGCCGACCATCGCCAGCGCGACCACGTCGTCGCCCTTGAGGCGGGCGGCGTGCGCGAGTCCGACGGCATGCGGCAACTGGGTGGCGAGCGGCGTGCTCAGCGGTGCGACCCGGTGCTCGTAGGGGTCGTAGCCGGTATGCCAGTCACCACGCAGGAGGGTGAGGGTCTCGACGGGGTCCACCCCGCGCGCGACGACGGCGAGCGTGTCGCGATAGCTCGGGAAGAGCCAGTCCTGCTCCTTCAGGACCAGCGCGGCGGCGACCTCACAGGCCTCCTGACCGGTGCTGGAGGGGTAGACAGCGAGACGGCCCTGCTTGGTGAGCGCGGTGGCCTGCGCGTTGTAACGGCGGCCCTTCACCAGCTCCGCGTACAGCCGGCGCAGCAGCTCCGGGTCGGCCGCGTCGGCCCGCCCGGTGCCGAGCACGCGGTACGGCTCCGGGTCGGGCAGCAACGGTGCGGGGTCGGTACGTGGCTGCCAGGCGGGCGGCGGGGTCGGCCGGTACGCGCCCCGCTGCTCCATGACCGTCATGACGGCACCTCCTCGTGGGAGCGGCTTATGGAGGCGCGGCGTCTGTGACGCGCCTCACCAACCGATTGTTCGGTCGTCGGCACATTTTGGCTACGGGTGGCACCAGGCTGTGGACAAACGGTTCTCCACAGCCTGGGATGGACGCAGTACGTCCATGACGGAGAGGCGGGGCCGGGTGTCGTCTGAACAAATGGCCGAGAGTCCGGAGGGGAGCGGGCCGCTGCCGCCCGCGCGCCCCCTGGACGTCATAGACCAGGACATCCTGCGCATGCTCCAGGCGGACGGCCGCGCGTCCGTCCGGTCCGTCGCCGACCGGGTCCATGTCTCCCGCGCGAACGCCTACGCCCGGATCAACCGGCTCGTGGAGGACGGCGTCATCCGCGGCTTCGGCGCCCGCGTCGACCACGAACGGGCCGGTCACAGCAC
The DNA here is from genome assembly GCF_042655885.1 of Streptomyces chlorus. NCBI lineage: Bacteria > Bacillati > Actinomycetota > Actinomycetes > Kitasatosporales > Streptomycetaceae > Streptomyces > Streptomyces chlorus. The sequence goes on along the minus strand of NZ_JBHSOA010000012.1, from coordinate 23,518 downwards.
CTCGGCGTACATCACCCTGAAAATCGTCCAGAACACCTGGCGCACGGTCCGCGAGCAGCTCCGGCAACTCCCCGGCGCCTCCCACATCGCCCTGGTGGGCGGCGACTTCGACGTGCTGCTCCTGGTGCACACCCCGGACAACCGGGCGTTGCGCGAGCTGGTACTGACCCGGCTCCAGGCGATCCCCGAAGTGCTCAGCACGCGCACCCTGCTGGTGTTCGAGGAGGAGGACCTGGAACCACAGAGGTGAACCGCCGGACAAGCCCAGGACTGCTCCCGGACAGCCCCACGCGGAACTGTCCCCTGCGAGGGCCACACCGGGCCGGTCCTGGAGCCAGGGCCTCTCGTGTGGATCGTGCCGGGCTCGCGGGCCCCGGCACCGCGCCTCGCCGCGTTGTCGGCGGCCCCCGGGGCCTCCTTCCCCAAGCTCTCGGCTCCTCCCCCACGCTCGGCTTCGCTCGAGCGGGGGGACCCCCATGAGCCGGTGGGGGTCCCCCACTGCCCGAAGAGCGTGGGCGGTGCCCCCTCCGGCACCGGACCCCGCTCCCCGATCCCGTCTGATCCAAACGAAAGACCCTAGGACGCCTTGCGCAGCCCGCCGAAGGCCAGCTGGACCACCGCGTCCGTCACCTCGCGCTCGCTCATGCCGCGCCCGTCCGGCCGGTACCACTCGACGATCGAGTTGATCATCCCGAAGACCAGCCGGGTCACCAGGCGCACTTCTATGTCGCCGCGCACGTCCCCGTCCGCCGCCGCGGCCTTCAGCAGTGCCGCCACCCGGTGGTCGAACTCGCGCCGCCGCTCCAGGGCCCACCGCTCGGTGCCCGTGTTGCCGCGCACGCGCAGCAGCAGCGTCACGTACGGCAGCTCCGCGATCAGGACCTCGACCATGCGCCGTACGACGTACTCCAGGCGCTCGGCGGCACGCCCCACGCGCGCGTGCTCCTCGTCGAGGATGCCGAAGAGCCCGTCCAGCGCCCGGCTCACCGCGCGCCGCAGCAGCTCCTCCTTGCCCGCCACATGGTGGTATATCGACGACTTGGAGATGCCGGCGGCCTTGGAGAGATGCTCCATGGAGGTGCCGTCGTAGCCACGTTCGTTGAACACCTGGACGGCGACGGAGAGCAGGGATTCCGGGGTATACGTGTCGCGCCTGGCGGTGGTCATGGGGTGTCCTCCCGCTTCTCGGTGGCGCACGCGTGCCGGTAGAGCGCGAGGGACGGCGCGTAGCGGCCGGACTGATCGCGCTCGTGCAGGTCCTCCAGGAGCGAGCCGGCCCATCCGCTGCCCAGGCGGCGGCTCCACTCGAAGGGCCCGAGGGGGTAGTTGACGCCCAGGCGCATCGCGGTGTCGACGTCCTCCTCGGTGGCCACGCCCTTGGCGACGGCCTCGTGCGCCAGATCGATGATCCGCGCCACCGTGCGCGCGACGATCATGCCGGGGACGTCCCCGATGACGCTGACCTTCTTTCCGAGCGCCTGGAACAGTCCGGTGGCCTCGGCGACGGTCCGCGCGGAGGTGTCCTGGGAGTGGGACAGGGCGATGCGCGTGGCCCCGCGGTAGTCCGGCGCCAGGTCGAAGTAGACGACATCCCGGTACTCCACGGAGGTCTGCCCGTCGGCGAGCGCCAGCTGGCCGCCACTGGGCAGTACCAGGCGGGTGCCGTTGTCCTCGTCCTCCGCGCGGACCTGGATTCCGGCCTCGCGGATCAGGGCGAGCAGATCGGAGGCGGGCCCCAGATCGCCCTCGGCGACCACGTACGCGGGTGGCCCGGCCTGCTCCGCGGTGTGCGGCTCGGGGCGCTCGGCGCCGTCCGCGTAGTCGTACCAGCCCCGGCCGCTCTTGCGGCCGAGACGGCCGGACTCGACCAGCCGGCGCTGGACCAGGGACGGTGTGAAGCGCACGTCCTGGAAGAAGGACTGCCACACCGAGTGGGTGACGGACTCGTTGACGTCCTGCCCGATGAGGTCGGTCAGTTCGAAGGCGCCCATGCGGAAACCGCCGGACTCGCGCAGCACCGCGTCGACGGTGGCCGGATCGGCCCCCTGGGACTCGTACACCGTGAAGGCCTCGGCGTAGAAGGGCCTGGCGATGCGGTTGACGATGAAGCCGGGGGTGTCGGCGCAGGCGACCGGTGTCTTGCCCCAGGCGCGGGCCGTCTCGTACGCGCGCGTGGCGTACGTGACGTCGGTGGCGAACCCGGAGACGACCTCGACGAGCGGCAGCAGCGGCGCCGGGTTGAAGAAGTGCAGGCCCACGAAGCGGCCGGGGACGCGCAGGGCGCCGCCGATGGCGGTGACCGACAGGGAGGACGTGTTGGTGGCCAGCAGGCAGTCGTCGGAGACGACGTCCTCCAGCGCGCGGAACAGCTCCTGCTTGACGTCGAGCCGCTCCTGGACGGCCTCGACGACCAGGGCGCAGTCGGCGAGTCCGGTGAGGTCGTCGGCGGGCAGCAGGCGGGCGCGGGCCGCGTCCCGGTCGGCGGCAGTGAGCCGTTCCTTCGCCACGAGCCGGTCGAGCCGGGCCACGATCCCCTCGGCCGCTTCCCGGGCCCGGCCGGGGACGGCGTCGTACAGCCGCACGGGATGACCCGCGACCAGTGCGACCTGGGCGATGCCCTGGCCCATGGTGCCGGTGCCGACGACGGCCACGGGGCTGCTGAGGTCGAGTGCTGTCATGTGCGCGATCCTCCCGCACGGGCTTGTCCACAGATGCGGCGGACCCCCTTGTCCCGACCGATCGTTCGGTTACTCTAACTCCGACCGCCCGACTTCCGACATCCCTTGCCTCCGACGCCCTTCCCTCCGGCGTCGGAAGCCGTCCCCGCCGTCCGGCACCGTCGGCTTCCGATGTCCCTGCCCCCCACCTCCTGCCCCAGGCTTTGCCCGGTCCCCGAACTCGACGAGGAGTTGGTCCCCGATGGCCGCCGAACTCACCGCGCAGCAGCTGACCGCCCAGCACCGGCCCACCCTGGACCGGGCACTGGAAGCGATCCGCACGCGCGCTTACTGGTCCCCGCACCCCGAGCACCCCAAGGCCTACGGGGAGAACGGCAGCCTGGACCTCGCGGCGGGCAAGGCCGCCTTCGACGCGCTGCTCGGCACCCGCCTCGACCTCGGTCAGCCCGGCACCGACGACTGGGTGGGCGGCGAGACCTCGCCGTACGGTCTCGAACTGGGCGTCAGCTACCCGCACGCGGACCTCGACGTGCTGCTGCCCGCCATGCGGGCCGGGATGCGGGCCTGGCGGGACGCGGGCGCCGAGACCCGCGCGGTGGTCTGCCTGGAGATCCTCAAGCGGATCAGCGACCGGACGCTCGAGTTCGCCCATGCGGTCATGCACACCTCCGGCCAGGCGTTCATGATGGCGTTCCAGGCCGGCGGCCCGCACGCGCAGGACCGTGGCCTGGAGGCGGTGGCGTACGCGTACGCCGAGCAGGTGCGCACCCCCGACACCGCGCAGTGGACCAAGCCGCAGGGCAAGCGCGACCCGCTGGTGCTGACCAAGCGGTTCACACCGGTCCCGCGCGGCATCGGCCTGGTCATCGGCTGCAACACCTTCCCGACGTGGAACGGCTATCCGGGCCTGTTCGCCTCCCTCGCCACCGGCAACGCGGTCCTGGTCAAGCCGCACCCCCGGGCGGTGCTGCCGCTCGCGCTCACCGTCCAGGTCGCGCGCCAGGTGCTCACCGAGGCCGGCTTCGACCCGAACCTGGTGGCGCTGGCCGCCGAGCGTCCCCAAGCTCTCGGCTCCGCTCGAGCAGGGGAGACCCCGATCGGCGAGGGCATCGCCAAGACCCTGGCCACGCGTCCGGAGATCCGGATCATCGACTACACCGGCTCCACGGAGTTCGGCGACTGGCTGGAGGCCAACGCCCGCCAGGCGCAGGTGTACACGGAGAAGGCCGGCGTCAACACGGTGATCGTGGAATCGGCCGGCGACTACAAGGGCATGCTCGCCAACCTGGCGTTCTCCCTGTCGCTCTACAGCGGCCAGATGTGCACCACCCCGCAGAACCTGCTGATCCCGCGCGACGGCATCACCACCGACCAGGGCCCCAAGTCCTTCGACGAGGTCGTCGCCGACCTGGCGCGGGCGGTCGACGGCCTGCTCGGCGACGACGCGCGCGCGGGCGGCCTGCTCGGCGCGCTCGTCAACCCCGGCGTCAAGGCTCGTCTGGAGGCCGCCGCCGGCCTGGGCGAGGTCGCCCTCGCCTCCCGCGAGATCGCCCACCCGGAGTTCCCGGACGCGGTGGTCCGTACGCCGGTGATCGTGAAGCTGGACGGTGCGAAGCCGGACGCCGAGGCCGCCTACATGAGCGAGTGCTTCGGACCGGTCTCCTTCGCCGTCGCCGTCGACTCGGCGTCCGACGCGGCGGAGCTGCTGCGGCGCACCGTCCGCGAGAAGGGCGCGATGACCGTCGGCGCGTACACGACCTCCCCGGAGTTCGAGGAGGAGGTGCGGGAGGTCTGCCTGGAGGAGGCCGCCCAGCTCTCCCTCAACCTCACCGGCGGGGTGTACGTCAACCAGACGGCCGCCTTCTCCGACTTCCACGGCTCCGGCGGTAACCCGGCGGCCAACGCGACCCTCACCGACGCCGCGTTCGTGGCCAACCGCTTCCGGGTGATCGAGGTGCGCCGGGAGGCGTAGGCCCGGCCGGCGCGGAAGGCGCTCAGGCGGGTGCGCCCCCGGTGGCGCTCCAGTGGTACAGCGTCATGGCCACACTGGTCGCGAGGTTGTAGCTGGAGACCTGGGGGCGCATCGGCAGCGCCACCAGATGGTCGGCACGCGCGCGCAGCTCGGGCGAGAGCCCGCTGCGTTCCGAGCCGAAGGCGAGCAGCGCGCCGTCCGGCAGTTTCAGCGCGCGGATGTCCTGGCCCTCCGGATCGAGTGCGAACACCGGGCCGACGGGCAGCTCGTCGACGGACAGCCGCTCCACGGCGGTCGCGAAGTGCAGCCCGGCCCCGCCACGCACGACCGTGGGATGCCAGGGGTCGAGGGTGCCGGTGGTGACGACCCCGGTCGCCCCGAAACCGGCGGCCAGCCGGATCACGGCGCCCGCGTTGCCCAGGTTGCGCGGCTGGTCCAGGACCACCACGGGCGCGGTGCGCGGGGTCTGCGCCAGCCTGGCCAGGTTGCCCGCGCGGGAGGGGCGTACCGCGAGGGCGGCGACGGCGGTGGGATGTGGGCGCGGGACGAGCGAGGCGTACGTCTCGTACGGCACCTCGGCCAGCAGCGTCGCCAGTGCCTCCCGGACATCCGGGGCCAGCTCGTCGGCGAGGGCGAGCGCGGCGGCCCGGTCCGCGGTCACCGCCGCCTCGACCTCGGCCCCGAAGCGCACGGCGTGCTTGAGGGCGTGGAAGCCGTCGAGCAGAACCGCACCACCGCTGTGCCGGTGCCAGCGGGCCACGGGGGCGGTGTCCTGGGCGGGGGTCGTAGGGGGCACGGAGTTGCTGTCGGGGGCGGTGTCGCGGTCGGGGGCGGCCATGACATGCAGCCTACGGGCGCGTGCTGGGTGCTTTTCCGGGCGCGGGGACGGTCGGCCCCTGACCGGCCTGCTCCTCCCGGTCCACGTGATCCACCTGATCCAGGTGATCCACCGGCTCTCCTGGGCTCCCGGTCCTGGGTACGGGCACCGGCGCGCCGCCCGCGCGCGTGCGCGGCGGCAGGATCCGGAGTATCCGGGTGCGTACCCACCCGTAGGCGCGCCTGCAGGCGTTGCCCATGCGGCGCAGGAACGACGTCGGCAGGAAGACCGCGTCGGCCGCGATCATCGCCAGGGAGAAGAAGGGCAGCCCCAGGACGACGGCGATCACCGCGTGCTCGGTGATCATGAGCGCCAGGAGCAGGTTCTTGACCCGCCGATTGAACAGGGTGAACGGGAAGGCGACCTGTACGGCGACCGTCCCGTAGGTCACCAGCATCACCAGGGTGCCGCTGGCGGTCAGCAGGTCACCGAGGGCCGGCCAGGGGGAGAAGTACTCCAGGTGCAGCGGGTAGTGCACCGCGGTGCCGTCCTGCCAGCGGGAGCCCTGGATCTTGTACCAGCCGGCCGTGGCGTAAATCAGACAGGCCTCGGCCATGATCACCAGCAGGGCACCGTTGTGCACGATGTTGGCGACGACATCCAGCAGGCCACGCGGCTGCGGGGTCCTCGCGTAGCGCCCCACCAGCCACCACAGCGCCTGCGCCAGCCATACGGTCCACAGCAGCGCCGGGACGAACCAGTCGCCGTCCATCCGGCCGGCCAGGGTCGCCAGGAGCAGCAGGAAGCCCAGCACCCCCCACAGCGCGGGGCCCGTCCGGTCCTGCGGCCGCTCTCCACGCGCGCGTACCTCGTCCGCGCGCCGGGCGCGCCTCGCGTCCAGGGACCACACCTGGCCGCAGCGCGTGAACACGAGGTAGACCGACATCAGGTGCAGGACGTTGTCGCCGCCGTCGCCCATGAAGACGCTGCGGTTCTGCAGCGACAGCACGCCCACCATGAACAGCACCGACATGGTGCGGGTGCGCCAGCCCAGCAGCAACAGGACGCTCCACACCACCGCGAGCAGGTAGAGGGCCTCGAACCAACCCTGGCCGTCCGACCACAGCAGCGCGGTGAAGGCGCCGTTGGACCCGACGAGCTGATCGGCGAGGTCCCAGTCCCACGGGCCGTCGGGCCCGTACAGCTCCTGGCGGTGGGGGAACTCGCGCAGCAGGAACAGCAGCCAGGTCGCGCTGAAGCCGATCCGGATCACCGCGGTCTGATGGGGGCCGAGGGCGGAATCGGTGACCCGCGCGACGGCGCCGGAGACCTTGAGCAAGAAGCGGTTCACCCGATGCCTCCCCGGGCCTCGTCCTTGGGCACCGGCCACCAGGGCAGCGTGCGGTACACCAGCTTCGTGGAGACCTCTTCCTCGCTCCACTCCGGCGGCGGCACGTTGGCCGTGCGGGAGCGGACCTGGATCCGGTCGACGACACCGCCCGGCCCGGCCGCGTCCGACCGGTCGAGACGCATCACCATGATCCGGCGCAGATACGACTCGGCCAGCGTGCCGCGCATCCCCACCGGCCGGCCCTCGCCGTCGTGCGTGGCGACGAAGAAGTCCCAGGCGCGGCGCAGCTCGTTCTGCTGGGTGTGGCTGGGCAGGAGGTTGCCGTCGATGGCCCGGCCGTCCTCGGCGGACAGGTCGTACCAGCCGGTGGTCCGCACTCCCCCGTCCGGCGTCAGGACCTCGGCCCGGACCTGGACGGAGATGTTCTGCTGCAACGGGTTCGGCGCGAACAGCTTCCAGTTCTGCTCGAACTCCGGGTAGATCCAGTCCTCGATCGCCTCGGCGTGCCCCTTGGAGACCGTGTTCGCGGGCGCGACGTAGAGGAACGTCATGCCTATGTGCACACAGACGACGACAGCGACGATCCCGAGCGCGACGGCGGCGACGATCCGATGCCGGAGGGAGAGGGCGGCCACGCCGGTACGGGGCTCAGGGGTCGGGGGATCCGCGTCCGGGGCCGGAGGGACATCCGAGGCCGGAGGGACAACCGGAGCCGGAGGGACATCCGGAGCCGGAGGGACATCCGAGGGCCGGGGATCGTCCTGGGCTGCGGGCGCCGGTGCGGGAGCGGGCGGGAAGGAGGGCGGGGCAGGGGCGCTCGGCACGCCCGGCCCGGTCCGCCCGTGCCGGGCGTGCGAGCCCTCGTCGTACGCGTCCATCCCGCCCCGTCCCCACAGTCCCGGTCCCCACTGGTCCCGGCCCGAATCCCGGTCGATCGCCGCCGCCGTCCGGCGTGCGGGGGCGAGGTGCCGCCCGCACACCGCTTCGCAGCGTCGCACGGGAACGGTACTCAGCACCGGCCATCGCGGCACAGACCCAGCGGTCCGCGCGTTCCGTGGCCGTCACCACATCCACGGCCGGCCCGGTTGCCCACAGGCGGCCCGCCCCGCCGACGATCCCGCCCCCGCAGGTTATCCACAGCTGTTGACACCTCGCGGTGCCCGTCTCACCATGGAATCGCACGAACCGAACGATCGGTCGGGAGCGTGTTCCGGGGAGAACCCGGGAAGAACCCAGGTCGAGGGGGACCTCATGGCGACAGCAGTCGGCAGCGTCGGCGCCGACGCGGGTGACAGCGTGGGCGGCGGCGCGGGCAGCAGCACGGAGTACGAGCGCGCCTTCGACGCGGTCGTGGCCGCCGACGAGCGGATCGAACCGCGCGACTGGATGCCCGACGCCTACCGCGCCACACTCGTCCGGCAGATCGCGCAGCACGCCCATTCCGAGATCATCGGCATGCAGCCGGAGGCCAACTGGATCACCCGCGCGCCCTCGCTGCGCCGCAAGGCGATCCTGATGGCCAAGGTGCAGGACGAGGCCGGACACGGCCTGTATCTCTACAGCGCCGCCGAAACCCTCGGCACGGGGCGCGACGAGCTGCTGGACAAGCTGCACTCCGGCCGCCAGAAGTACTCGTCGATCTTCAACTACCCCACGCTGACCTGGGCCGACGTCGGTGCGATCGGCTGGCTGGTGGACGGCGCCGCGATCACCAACCAAGTGCCCCTGTGCCGCTGCTCGTACGGCCCGTACGCGCGCGCGATGGTGCGCATCTGCAAGGAGGAGTCCTTCCACCAGCGCCAGGGCTACGAGCTGCTGCTGGCCCTGAGCCGCGGCACCCCCGAGCAGCACGCGATGGCCCAGGACGCGGTGGACCGCTGGTGGTGGCCGTCGCTGATGATGTTCGGCCCGCCCGACGGCGAGTCCCAGCACTCCGCGCAGTCGATGGCCTGGAAGATCAAGCGGCATTCCAACGACGAGCTGCGCCGGCGCTTCGTCGACATCTGCGTCCCCCAGGCCGAGTCGCTCGGCCTCACCCTCCCCGACCCGGACCTGCGGTGGAACGAGGAACAGGGACACCACGACTTCGGCCCGATCGACTGGACGGAGTTCCGGGACGTCCTCAAGGGCAACGGCCCGTGCAACGAGGAGCGGCTGACCCGGCGCAGGCACGCCCACGAAGAGGGCGCCTGGGTCAGGGAGTCGGCAGCCGCCTACGCGGCCAAGCACACGACCGGCGAGACAGGAGCGATCCGCCCATGACCGACACCGACTGGCCCCTGTGGGAGGTCTTCGTGCGCTCGCGCCGGGGACTGTCCCACACCCACGCCGGCAGCCTGCACGCCCCGGACGCGGAGCTGGCCCTGCGCAATGCCCGCGATCTGTACACCCGCCGCGGCGAGGGCATCTCGATCTGGGTCGTGCCCTCGTCCGCGATCACCGCGTCCTCGCCCGACGAGAAGGACCCGTTCTTCGAACCGGCCGCCGACAAGCCCTACCGGCACCCGACGTTCTACGAGATCCCCGAGGGGGTGCGGCACCTGTGACGACGACATCCGCCCAGGACACCGTCCTCACGGCGGCCGCACTCGCCCTCGGCGACGACGCCCTGGTGCTCTCCCACCGCCTGGGCGAATGGGCCGGCCACGCCCCCGTGCTGGAGGAGGAGGTCGCCCTCGCCAACATCGCGCTGGACCTGCTGGGCCAGGCCCGCGTACTGCTGTCGCTGGCGGGCGACGAGGACGAGCTGGCGTTTCTCCGCGAGGAGCGCGCCTTCCACAACCTCCAGCTGGTCGAGCAGCCGAACGGCGACTTCGCCCACACCATCGCCCGCCAGCTGTACTTCTCCACCTACCAGTACCTCCTGCACACCGAACTCGCCGCCGGGGACGGCCCGCTGGCACCGCTGGCCGGCAAGGCCGTCAAGGAGGTCGACTACCACCGCGACCACGCCGAGCAATGGACCCTGCGGCTCGGCGACGGCACCGCCACCGGCCACACCCGGATGCAGCGGGCGGTGGACGCCCTGTGGAGGTACACCGGCGAGATGTTCCAGCCGGTCGAAGGCCTCGGCGTCGACTGGCCGGCCCTGGAGACGGCCTGGCTGGAGCGGATCACGCAGGTGCTGCACAGGGCCACGCTCACCGTGCCCGACGGCCCGCGCACGGGTGCGTGGACGGCCGGTGCCGGACGCCAGGGGCTGCACACCGAGTCCTTCGGCCGCATGCTCGCCGAGATGCAGCACCTGCACCGCAGCCACCCGGGGGCGACATGGTGACCCCGGCGGCCACCACCCCACTGGAGGCGGAACTGCTCGAACTGGCCGGTTCGGTGCCCGACCCCGAGCTGCCCGTGCTGACCCTGCGTGAGCTGGGCGTGGTGCGCGCGGTGCACGCGCACGGGGCGGACACCGTCGAGGTCGAACTGACCCCCACGTACACGGGGTGCCCGGCCGTCGAGGCGATGTCGGCGGACATAGAGCGGGTGCTGCGCGATCACGGAGTGCGCGAGGTCACCGTCCGCAGAGTGCTCGCTCCCGCCTGGTCGACCGACGACATCACCGACGAAGGGCGGCGCAAGCTCCGGGAGTTCGGCATCGCCCCGCCGCGCGTACGGCCGGCGTCCGGTGCGATCGCGGTGGCTCTCGGGCCGACCCGCACCCGCAACCCACGGGCGAACGGAGCGGACGAGCCCACGCCGGAGCCCGTGCGGTGCCCGCACTGCGGCTCCGCCGACACCGAGTTGCTCAGCCGTTTCTCGTCCACCGCGTGCAAGGCGCTGCGCCGGTGCCTGGCCTGCCGTGAACCGTTCGACCACTTCAAGGAGTTGTGATGGCGCGCTTCCACCGGCTCCGGGTGGCCGCCGTCGACCGGCTCACCGACGACTCCGTCGCCCTCACCCTCGCCGTCCCGCCGGACCTGCGCGAGGAGTACCGCTATGTTCCCGGCCAGCACCTGGCCCTGCGCCGCAGGGCCGACGGCGAGGACATCAGGCGCACCTACTCGATCTGCTCCCCGGCCCCCGACGGCGTGGGGCCCGGCACGCTGCGGGTGGGGGTGCGACTGGTCGAGGGCGGCGCCTTCTCGACGTACGCCCTGAAAGAGATCGGCGTCGGGGACGAGCTGGAGGTGATGATCCCGGCGGGCCGGTTCACCCTCCCGCCCGCGCCCGGCCGGTACGCGGCGATCGTCGGCGGGAGCGGCATCACCCCGGTGCTCTCCATCGTCTCGACCCTTCTGGAGCGCGAGCCCGGGGCCCGGTTCTGCCTGATCCGCAGTGACCGGACAGCCGCCTCGACGATGTTCCTGGAGGAGGTCGCCGACCTGAAGGACCGCTACCCCGACCGGTTCCAGCTGGTGCCGGTGCTCTCGCGGGAGGAGCAGCAGGCGGGGCTGCCGTCCGGACGGCTCGACGAGGAGCGGATCGCCGCCCTGCTGCCGGCCCTGCTGCCGGTGGGACAGATGGACGGTTGGTTCCTGTGCGGCCCGTACGGGCTGGTCGAGGGGGCCGAACGGGCCCTGCGCGGTCTGGGCGTGGCGCGCTCCCGCATCCACGAGGAGGTCTTCCACGTGGACACCGGCGCACCGGCCGCCCCCACGACACCGGCCCCCGCCCACAGCACGGTCACCGCCCTGCTCGACGGACGCGGCGGCACCTGGCCCGTCCAGGCCGGCGAGTCCCTGCTGGAGACGGTGCTGCGCAACCGCCCCGACGCGCCCTACGCCTGCAAGGGCGGGGTGTGCGGAACGTGCCGCGCCTTCCTCGTCTCGGGCGAGGTGCGGATGGACCGCAACTTCGCGCTGGAGTCGGAGGAGACCGACGCGGGCTATGTACTGGCCTGCCAGTCGCATCCGGTGACGGAGAGGGTGGAACTGGACTTCGACCGCTGACGGCCGTCGGCACCGGGGACACGGTGCGATCCCGGCCCCGCCCCCGCCACCAAGCACCCGGAACTCTCGCTCGGCCGGGTGACAGCACACGAGGGAGCACCGGACCGGGGAGAGATCTGCCGGCGACGCATCCGCTGGGTTGAGCCCGCCGTGCTGAGCCGGAGGAGCGGCCGCGCGTGGTGGCCGCCGCCCTTCCGGTTCCTACAGAACGTGTCCGGGCTGTCCGCCATCGGTGACGACGGGGCGTCCGGCGGACTCCCAGACCTGCATGCCGCCGTCCACGTTCACGGCGTCGATGCCCTGCTGGACCAGATACATCGTGACCTGGGCCGAACGCCCGCCGGAACGGCAGATCACATGCACCCGGCCGTCCTGCGGAGCCGCTTCGGTCAGCTCGCCGTAACGGGCGACGAACTCACTGATCGGAATGTGCAGCGCTCCTTCGGCATGACCGGACGTCCACTCGTCGTTCTCACGGACATCCAGCAGGAAGTCGCCGTCCTTGAGGTCCGAGACCCCGACCGTGGGCACCCCAGTCGCAAAACTCATACCCCCGACGCTACCGGAAGCCACGGCCCGGGACTCACGCCCACCGGGCCGAAGCTCACGCCACCGGGCCGAAGCTCACGCCACCGGGCCGAAGCTCACGCCCACCGGGCCGAAGCTCACGCCCACCGGGCCGAAGCTCACGCCACCGGGCCGAAGCTCACGCCACCGGGCCGGCTACCACCACAGGGAGCGGAGCCCCTCGCCACAAGAGACCGGAGCTCATCGCAGCAGGGCGGAAGCTCAGTTCTCCGGGGCCTCCAGAGCCGCCAGCTCCGCCTCGCGCTCGGCCACCTGGGCACGCAGCTGCGCGGCGATCTCCTCCAGGAGACGGTCCGGGTCGTCCGGGGCCAGTCGGAGCATCGAGCCGATGGCGCCCTCCTCGAGCTCCTTCGCGACCAGCGTGAGCAGTTCCTTGCGCTGGGCGAGCCATTCGAGCCGGGCATAGAGCTCTTCACCGGCGCTCGGGGCCCGCTCTCTCAGCTTCGGTCCCGCCGCCCACTCCTCCGTGAGTTCACGCAGCTCGGCCTCGCTGCCGCGGGCGTAGGCCGCGTTGACACGGGTGATGAACTCCTCGCGGCGGTGGCGTTCCGCCTCCTCCTGCGCCAGGTCCGGGTGGGCCTTGCGGGCGAGGTCGCGGTAGAGCTTGCGCGCCTCCTCGCTGGGGCGCACCCGCTCCGGGGGCCGGACGGGCTGGTCGGTGAGCATGGCCGCGGCCTCCGGGAAGAGACCGTTGCCGTCCATCCAGCCGTTGAGCAGCTCCTCGACGCCGGGGATCGGCTGCAGCCGGGAGCGCGCGTCGTCGGCCAGCCGACGGTCCTCGGGATCACCGCTGCGGGCGGCCCTGGCCTCCAGGATGCGGGCGTCCAGCTCCTCGAGGCGGGCGTACACGGGGCCGAGCCGCTGCTCGTGCAGCCGGGAGAAGTTCTCGACCTCGATGCGGAAGGTGTCCACCGCGATCTCGAACTCGATCAGCGCCTGCTCCGCGGCCCGCACGGCCTGCTCCAGCCGCGCCTCGGGCCGCTGCGCACCGCCGCCGGCCGCCGCCTGCTCCGCACCGGCGCCGCCGCTGCCCTGCTCACCCTCCGAGGTCGTCACCCGAACAGCGTAGGGCACCACCGTCACCCCCGAATCCCATCACCCTGCTTCCTGACGCCGCCCACCCTGCCCCCTGGCAGCCGGCCGGCCTCTCCACCCGGCCGACCAGGAACCGACCAGGAACCGACCAGGAACCGACCAGGGACCGACCAAGGTCCTGGGACCGACCAAGGTCATGGCCCCATCGGCCCCGCCCACACCCTCACCCGGTCGGCCTCGACGTCGTACCCAAGCACCGGACGGCTGCCCTCACCGCCCTCGGCATCCATGATCACCGGCTTGCCCAGCCGCCGCCCCAGCGCCCGCAGGAACCCGCAGAACACATCGAGTCGTTCCTGGCCCTGGAGCTCCCGCAGATCCACATCGAAGTCGATCTCTTCCGCAGCGTGGAAGCGGAAGATCACCAGCACATCGGCCGCGGGCCACACCCTCAGGGCCGGGCACTCGGCGTCAGCCGTGCGGGACAGCACGTCCTCCGCCCTCGGGATCGGCAGCACCGTCTCGCCTTCGGAGTACTGGCGCCTCCAAGCACTCGCGACGACGAGATCGAGAACCGCCTGCCAGTCCTGCGCCGAGGCATCAGGCACCCACAGGTCCGGCAGCGCCCCCAGCAGATCCGGGTCGAAGAAGCACTTGACGTCGTCCCACAACAGGTCAGCCACCGCGCCCCCACGGACACGATTCCCCTGACGAACCGCGTAGGGGCACCCGTAGGCCACCGGAGAGCCTCCGGAAGGACGGAAGCAGTACTCAGACCCCCATCTCCGCCGCGATCCGGCCCGACCGCACCGCTGCCACCAGGTCCGCGTGGTCCGCCTCCGTGCGGTCGGCGTACCGGAAGGCGAAGTCGGCCATCGCCTCGTCGAGTTCGTCGTTCCTGCCGCAGTAACCCGAGATCAGACGGGGGTCGGCGCTGTGGGAGTGGGCGCGGGCCAGGAGGGCGCCGGTCATCCGGGCGTAGTCGTCGACCTGGTCGGCGGACAGGGCCGTCGGGTCGACGCTGCCCTTGCGGTTGCGGAACTGCCGTACCTGGTAGGGCCGCCCCTCGACGGTCGTCCAGCCCAGCAGGCTGTCGCTGACCACCTGCATCCGCTTCTGGCCCAGGACCACCCGACGGCCCTCGTGACCGGCGTCGGGGACGTCGAAGCCGGCCGTCAGCAGATGTGGCACCAGCGCCGAGGCGCGGGCCTCCTTCACCTGGAGGACAAGAGGTTCGCCCCGGTGGTCGAGGAGCAGCACGACGTACGAGCGGGTGCCCACACTGCCCGTGCCGACGACGCGGAACGCCACGTCCTGCACCGCGTGCCGGGCCAGCAGCGGAAGCCGGTCGGGCTGGAGGGTGCCGACGTACTGCTCCAGGGAGGAGGCCACCGCGAGGGCCTCGGCGTCGGGGACGCGACGCAGCACCGGCGGGGCGTCGACGAAGCGGCGTCCGCCGTCCTCCGTCGCCTCGGTGGACTTGGCCGCGAAACGGCCGCTGGTGTTGGCGCGGGCCTTCGCGTAGACCCGCTCCAGCGTGCCGAGCAGATCGTGCGCGTCGGTGTGGGAGACCAGCTCCTCGTCGGCGATGGCGTTCCACGCGTCCAGCACCGGCATCCTGGCCAGCAGCCGCATCGTGCGACGGTAGGCGCCCACCGTGTCACGGGCGGCCTTGCGGCAGGTGTCCTCGTCCGCGCCGACCTCCCGTCCCGCGAGCACCAGCGAGGTGGCGAGCCGTTTGAGGTCCCACTCCCAGGGGCCCCACACCGTCTCGTCGAAGTCGTTCAGGTCGATGACCAACCCACCGCGCGCGTCGCCGTACAGGCCGAAGTTCGCCGCGTGCGCGTCGCCGCAGAGCTGCGCGCGGATCCGCGTCATGGGAGTGTGGGCCAGGTCGTGACCCATCAGGCCCGCCGATCCTCGCAGGAAGGCGAACGGTGTCGCCGCCATCCTGCCCACTCGTATCGGCGTCAGCTCGGGCAGCCGGCCACGGCTGGACTCCTCGACCGCGCTGACCGCGTCGGGGCGGGAGGGATCCCGGTCGAGAGCGGAGTGCGCACTGCGCGGCACCAGCCGGCGCAGAGCCTTGCCGTCCGCCTTGGCCGAGCCCTCGGGCGGCCACATCGCGAAACCCGGTATGCGCGGCAGCCGCCGCACCTCACCGGCGGCGAGGCCCGGCTCCGCCTGCTCCCCCGCCCTGCCCGTCCCGGCCCCGCCGGCACCCATCTCGGTCACCACAACCGCCTCCCCCGTACGCCCACACGTACGCCCGTACACACACGTCGGCCGCGCCGCACGCGAACGGCCACCGACCGTCGCCCCGTCTCGACGTCGACACGGGCATCGGCGCAGGCCATGACATCAACCGTGCCGACCGTACAGCCTGGTGGCCGAAACGCGTCAGGCCCTGTGGACAACTCCGGGGCTATGGACAGCTCCGGGGCTGTGGACAACTCCGTCCCCCACCCGCACCTCTGCCACCACCCACCCCACAACCACCGTCCACGCCATCTCCTGAGCCACGGTGACCGCTTGTCACACCTGTCCCGCTATCCCGCTCCTGCCTCGGTGGCCACATTCCCCGTGGCCGGTTCCATTCGCCCCGCATCGAGGGCCCGTCGGCCGCGGTCCGCCGAGATATCCAGCCGGGCCAGCACCGCCGGCACCGCGATGCCCGGCAGCATGTGCTGGAACAGCACCACGACCCGGTGTTCCAGATCCTGCCGCTGACAGCGCAGTTGCGAGAGGAGCTGCACTCCCGAAAAGCTCGCGACCAGCAGTTCCGCCGTCTCCGTCACCTCGACGTGCGGCAGCAGCTCGCCCCCCGCCTTCGCCTCGGCCAGGGTCCGGGTGGTCTGGTCGATCCACATCCGGAACGCCGGGGTCCGGTCCAGCCCCAACGCTCCCTGGTCCAGGGCCAGTCCGACACTGGCGCGCACCAGCGGATCCGTGCACAGCCGCAGGGCCAGCACCAGACCGGAGTCGACGAGCTCCTGGAGCTTGCTGGACTGGGGCGGCAGGGTCACCGCCAGCTGCTCCTCGAAAATACCGAGCGCCAGTTCCTCCTTGGAGCCGAAGTGGAAGTACAGCGCGCCCTTGGTCACCCCTGCCCGGCCCAGAATCTCGCCGATGGTCGCCGAGGTGTACCCGCGTTCGTCGAAGACGGCCGCGGCCGCGTCCAGAATGGTCCGCCGTGTGCGGATCGCGCGCTCCTGTCGCGCCATCGGGTGCCTCCTGATCTCCGTGGATCTCGTGGATCGCCGTGAAGTGGCCATGCGGTAGCCGTGCGGTCGGCATACCGCCATACCACGATGCCGTGCGGGCGCGTGGGCTTGTGGGCTCGTCTCCAACGGTGTGGATCACCCTTGAAAAAAACCGGCTCGTCCGTATCTTAGTGCGAAGTTGACCGGAGCCATGCCTTCTATCCGGAGGGTTCCTCATGCCGCAGTCAGGTGCCCCAAGCACGCCCACGGAGGATCGGACCGGACAGCGGAGCGCGCCCGCAACCACCCCTGGACAGGCCGCCGGTGCCCGCGCCGTCACCCGGGTCACCGCGGAACTCGCCCACCGCACCCGCGCGGCGGACATCTTCCCGACGGAATGGGTCCGCCTGTCCGAACTCGATTTCCGCGTCACCGCGCACTGGCCCGCCGACCACTCCTTCTTCGGCCCCGTGGACGACCTCCACCAGGATCCGATGATCATCGCCGAGACACTGCGCCAGACAACGATGGCCATCGCCCATGCCGAGTTCGGCGCCCCCCTCGACACACACTTCGTCATGTGGGACCTGGGAATCTCCACCGTCCCCTCCGAACTGCTGCTCGCGGACGCAGCGGAGCCGGTCACCGTCGACGTCGTCTGCTCCGAGGTACGCCGCCGGGGCCGCGGTCTGAGCAGCATGCGGACCATCATGGAGTTCCACCGCGCGGGACGGCTCGTCGCCCGGGGCACCGGCAGCATGGGCTGCACCTCGCCGGCCGCGTACCGCCGCCTGCGAGCCGGGCAGCCGGCCGGCCCGGGCACCGCGATATCTCCCTTCCCCCCCGTCCCTCATGAACTGGTCGGCCGCCGCCGCGCGGAGGACGTCGTCCTCTCCCGCTCGGACCGTCCCGGTACCTGGCTCCTGCGCGTCGACACCGGTCACCCCGTCCTCTTCGCCCGGCCCAACGACCACGTCCCCGGCATGGTTCTGTTCGAGGCGGCCCGCCAGGCGGCGACAGCGGCAACCGACGGACGCGTCTTCCTCCCGTCCGACCTGGCCTCCTCCTTCAGCCGCTACACCGAACTGGACAGCCCTTGCCTCCTCGAAACCGAGGTCTTCGACAAGGATGGGGCCGGCGAAGAAGCCAGGAGCCCCGACCGGGAGGACAACGGCAACGGAGGCGAGGTGACCGTACGGGTCTTCGGCCTGCAGAACGGCGAACCCGTCTTCACCGTCACCCTCGCCTCGGCGCCCCACCGCCGGACCCCGGGGCCGCCCCCAGTACGGTCGCTGACGTGACGGTGAACCTCCTGATCACGGGCGGCACCGGCTTCATCGGCAGCCGGGTCACCGCCGCAGCACGCCAACGCCCTTACACCCGCGTCCGGTTGCTGTCCCGCCGCACACCCGCCGGGAACACACGGCCCGAAGCCCCGCAAGCGAACGCCTCCCTGGGCGCACCCCCGTCCGCCGGGACCGTCCCCGGCGACCTCGCCGATCCTGCCTCCCTGCGCGGCAGTTGCGCCGGCGTCGATGTCCTCGTCCACTGCGCCTCGCGCATCACCGGCGACCCGGAATCCGTCGCGGCGGTCAACGACCGGGGCACGAAGGCCCTGGTGGAGGAGGCGGTACGCAGCGGGGTGCGCCGCATCCTGTACGTGAGCACCGCCGCCGTCCACGGCAGGGGCCCCTTCCACGGCGTACGGCCCGGCGAGGCCCCCGTCGCCCCCTCGTCCGCCACCAGCCGCACCCGCGCCGCGGCCGAACGGCACGTCCTCGACGCGGGCGGCCTGGTGCTGCGACCCCACCTGGTGTACGGCGCGGGCGACCGCTGGGTGGTCCCCGGACTGGTGGGACTCCTGAGGGAGTTGTCGGCGACCGTGGCGGGCTGCGGGGCCCTGCACTCGATGATCGACGTCGACACCCTGGGCCGCGCGGCCGTCGCCGCGGCACTCTCCCCGGCCCACAGACCCGGCGTCCGCTACGTCAACCACCCGGACCCGGTACCCGCGTCGGAGCTGCTCGCGGCCGTCTGCACACAGGTGGAACAGCCCGGCGAGGGAACGCCGGTCGACATCGCGACCGCCTGCGCGCGGGCCGCCGGCTCCCCGCGCGCCCTGCACCATCTCGGCATGCTCACCGTCGACCACTGGTTCAGGGACGACACCTTCTGGAGCACCCTGGACTGCTCCCCGGGCGCCCCCTTCGCCCACGCCTTCCCTCATGCGGCCTCTTGGTACCGGTCGTTCGTCGGCGCGCCCTGACCGACCGCCCCCGCACTCCGGCCCGCGTCCGTGCCCGTCCGCCACTCCGGCATCAAACCAACTCGTCGGTTTGCACCCTGGAGTAAACGTTCGACCCACACCCAAGGTCCATCACGCCGCCATCCGGTCACCGAGCCGCCGTCGCCTTACGGCACCCGGAAGGGGTGCGGACAGCACCCACACCTGCACGTCCAGCTACTTCACACCCGGAAAGACATAAGATTTTCATCACAGTCTCCGGACCGCATCCCACCCCGGCCCCACCCCCGAGCCTCGTGGCATCCGCCGTCACGGCGGCAGCCTGGTCGGGCTGCGGGGCTGCCGACTCGCGGGAGCGACCGCCACGGGGCCCGTGAAGAGCCCCGGGCCGGGGCTGCCGTGGTTCACGCCTGGCTGCGCGCCGACCGTCCGCCGGACGCCGCCTGGGTGACACTGCGCACGGGCCGCGGCGGCGACGGGGTTTCCGGCGGTCGCCTGGTGTGTTCAGCGACCGGTCCCGGCCCATCCGCCCGTCCGCAGCAGGCCGACCGCGCTCGTCCCGCCTGCCACGGTGAACCGGCCGCCGATCGTCCTGTCCGTCAGCTCAGGTCGGCTCGGTTCGCGTCGAGGGCCGGTATCAGCAGCGTGCCGCTCGGCGCCTGCTCCTGCTCCTGCTCCTGCTCCTGCTCCTGCTGGTGGAGGAGGGCCGTGTCGGCGAGGGTGTTGACGGCGGTGTTGAACCGCTCCATCGAGGTGGGCCGGTCGGGGCCGAGGACGTACTCCTTGAGCGTGTGCCGGTCGAGTGCCATCGGGTCATGGCGTGGTTCTCGCACCGACCGCAGGATCTCCGGCAGTCGGGTGCAGGCCCGGTCGAGGAGATAGGCGCCGCCCGCGGTGGTGTAGGCGGCGCGGAATTCCTCGTCGGGCAGGTCGTGAGCGTTGGTCAGGACGTACGGCTTGAGGCTTGCGACGAAGTCGGCGACGACGGATGAAACGTCGCTGATGAGAATGTCCGCCTGGTTGAAGCACTCGTACAGGGTGGGCAGTTGGCCGGTGATCACCTGGTGGCGGAGGGGGCCGGTGCGGCTCCAGAAGAGATGGTGCCATTCGGCTTCCAGTGCGTGCCACTCGTCGGAGCCGGTGTGGTCCGGTATCCGCGCGTCACGCGTTTGCTGGGCGTCGTCGCCGGTTCGGTTGCGGCCGGCGAGTTCGTTGAGCCGTTCATTGATCTCTCGCATCCGCTGCTCCGGCCCGGCTGCGAGGTCGGGCAGGGTGCCGACGGACTGGCGTCGGCGGTTGTCGGCGTCGAGCATCTCCCGGATGGCCCGATCGGCGGCCGCGGCTTCGGCGGAGCGCTTGCCGGTCAGCGGATGCGGTTTGTACAGGACCCGTACGCCCTCGTCGAGCAGGGCACCGACCAGGTCCGTACCCATGGGGATCAGGGAGGTGTGGCAGTCGTCGTCGCTCCAGCCTTCCCAGGTCGGCGCGTACAGCACGACAGGCAGCGGGCCGGGTATGTGCTCGGCGTGCGGTCGGATCGGGGCCAGTTGGGGACGGCCGACCTCCACGATCGCAGCGTCGTCGATGGCGTGCCGAATCCGCTGGTAGCGGTCCCGGCCTGCGCGTCCGGCCACCCAGATCTCGTCGTACACCTTGCTGACCCGGTTACTGCTGGCGAGCTTGTCGCTGTCGCCATGACCGATGAAGACGTGCTTGGCCTCGGCGACGCGCAGCATATGGACGTTCTTGCCCGCGTTGCCCGGATACAGCACCACCTTCAGTTCAGGCAGGTCCAGTTGAGCCAGGTCGTCGGCCCTGGGCACACACACGACCGGGAGGCGGGTGCGGCTGAGGTAGGAGAAGGAGGCGCGTTCCCGCAGGATGATCAGCGGGCGGCGGTCGAGGTTCTCCAGGGTTTCGATCCACATGTTGACCTGGTACATGAAGTTCCGGGAGACCGCGGCGAAACTGAAGTACAGGGCCACCTCCGGCCGGTAGTCGGCCAGCTGCCGGTTGAGTGCGGCGATGATCTCCTCCCGCTCAGGCATCCGGCGGGCCGTTCGCACCTGCGCGGCCAGTGCCAGCAGCAGGAGAGCGGGCAGGACGAGGCTCACCGCGTATCCGGCCTTGGTGAAGAACCAGCCGGAGGTCGCCAGACCGACGAGCAGCCCCGCGTGCATCGGCAGGTCGAGGTGGAGCAGCCGGCGCAGGTAGCGGCGGACCAGCAGGGACGGCGGAGCCTTGGGGATGCCTGCGTCGCTCATGTCCATGTTGCGCACGGCGACCGGAAGCCTCCGCTTCCGGTGGATGACGCGGTGCAACGCGGTGTAGAGCACGAGTATCCCGAACTGGCCGCCCAGGACGAGCAGTCCGGCGACCAGCACGGGCTCGGGTGCGTCCATGCGCACCGCCAGCACGAGAAGCAGCGCGTCACGGACCAGGAATCGCATGATCCGGTCGAGCCTGAACCCTGCCAACCGGCGGATGAAGGCGGGCTCGACGCGGTGCAGCCACGCGTCCGTGACGTAGCTGACGGCCGATGCGGCGATGAACCCCCACAAATGGGGAAGTAGAGCGAACAGCGGTAGCGCCGCATAGCTCGCCCCGAGCAGGAGCGCCAGCGCAAAGCCGCCCCACGTGTGTATGCGCAGCGCGGCACGCAGCGGTCGGACCATGGTTGCTCGATGTTCCTTCCAGGATGCGGCTTGGAAACCGCCCAAGAGATGAGTAATACGTGTGTTCGACACGTAGATGAGGTGAATGGTTGTGTAACGAGAGGTAACTTTCTCGGCGTGCGAATCGGGCGGACCCGACGCACCTGTTTCAGGGCCTACTTGACGAGCGGTCGCCCCTCAGGCGTACGCCGCCATGTCCGTCGCCCGCAGTCGGAGTGGACGGTGCTCAGGCCCGCGGTGCGGGAGTCGGGGGACACGGCGCTCACGTCCATCGGATTGCTGTGATGACCGCGCCACCATGGCCGGGTCCCAGACGAAAGGGACGCGAGACGCGGGCACCCTGAATCGCGCCGGACGCCTGAAGCGGGACCCCAGGATCGGACGATGAGTGCGGCGGTCGCCCCTGCCGGCGTGGAGGTCGAGGCCATGAAGCACCCAGGGGGAGGACACGGCGGCCGCGAGCAGGGCGAACACCGGCAAGGGCAGCCTCGACCGCCTGCCCGACACACCGTCGTCGCCCGACAAGGGAGCCGGAGACCCGGACTCCGACTGGTCACCTGACACGAGTTGCCCAGCCGGACGCACCACCCCTACGGCGTCACCACGAACCATGGGCAAACGAAGCAGGGCCCCGTCCGTGAGATAGCTCACGGACGGGGCCCTGCGTGCTTCACGACCAGGCCGCGCATCGCCTCACAACCCGCAGCAAACGAGAAACGGGCCCCTGCTATGACTTTCGTCACTTGCAGCGACCCGTTCCGTCGGTTTCGCGATGTGCGCGAGGGGGGAGTTGAACCCCCACGCCCTTGCGGGCACTGGAACCTGAATCCAGCGCGTCTGCCTATTCCGCCACTCGCGCATCGAGCGTGTCATCCAGCCTTTCCCCGCAGGGGGTCGGCGCCTTCCGACAGGTGAACATTAGCACGCTGGTCGGGGTGGATTCACATCCCTTTCCACCCGCCCCAGGCCCGCCCGCCCCGAGCTGCCCCGCCGGCCACAAGCAGCCCCTGAGCGGCCTGTACGCAGCCCACGGACCGCCCGAGCCGTCACGGGCGATCACCGTGACGCCGCCGCACCGGCCGTCCCGCATCCACCCTTATCGCCCCGGCTGTCCCGCTCGCCCGGCAGCTCCGGGCAGACGCGTACCCATGCGTACCGACGCGTATCGACGCGTATCGACAAGAACCGACGAGAACCGCTTCACGTATCAACCTCGTACCGGTGAACCCCGTCTCCCCAGGTGCCGGGCGGAGTCCACAGCCGGGTGCGGGACACTGGTCCGCGGCCCCCTCTACGATCCATGGCAGAGGGCTCGCACGAGCACGGCCGAAGAAGTTCGAAGGCGAGCCCCGAAGGGAACTCCGCCAGGCATCGACACCCGTCGGTCCGGGCGGGCAGGGGGAACCAGCCGATCGACCGGGGCGTGGATACGATCAGTAAGCAGTACCAGTTATGCGGTGCACGGAACAGTGCGCCGGGCAGTAGACGCAGTAGACGCAGCAGAAGACAGGGCAGTACACAGGACGGCAACGACGGAGGAGGTGCCACATGGGAGTCCTGAAGAAGTTCGAGCAGCGACTCGAAGGCCTGGTCAACGGCACCTTTGCCAAGGTGTTCAAGTCCGAGGTGCAGCCCGTGGAGATCGCGGGAGCTCTCCAGCGGGAGTGCGACAACAACGCGACCATCTGGAACCGCGACCGCACCGTCGTCCCCAACGACTTCATCGTCGAGCTGAGCACCCCCGACTTCGAGCGGCTCAGCCCGTACTCCGGGCAGCTCGGCGACGAACTCGCGGGCATGGTGCGCGACTACGCCAAGCAGCAGCGCTACACCTTCATGGGCCCCATCAAGGTGCACCTGGAGAAGGCCGAGGACCTCGACACCGGTCTGTACCGGGTGCGCAGCCGTACACTCGCCTCCTCCAGCAGCCAGGCGGGCCCCACGGGCCCCGGCCCCGCCGGACCCGGCATGGGCGGGGCGCCCGCCGGCGGCCCCGGCGGCTACGGCTACCCGCCGGCCGGTCCCGCGGGCGCCCCGCCCATCCCGTCCGCGCCGCCGCCCGGCG
>NZ_JBHSOA010000011.1:0-923 GCF_042655885.1 Streptomyces chlorus | reverse complement strand
CGTTGGCGGGCTTCAGGTCGCGGTGCACCACGCCGTCGGCGTGGCTGGCGCCGAGCGCGTCGGAGATCTGGGCGGTCAGCAGCGCGGCGGCGACGGGTGTGAAGGGCCCGTTCTCCCGCAGGTAACGGTGCAGGTCGGGGCCCTCGACGAGATCCATGACCAGGGCCAGCAGATCGCCCTCGACGACCAGGTCGCGGACCCGGACGATGTTGGGGTGGGTCAGTCTGAGCAGGACGGAGCGTTCCCTCAGGAAACGCATCACGACGTCCGCGTCGTTCGCGAGCTCCTCCTTGAGGACCTTGATCGCGACGGTCTCTCCCGGCTGACCGGGCACTGCCGCCTCGGCCCCCGCGGTCTCCCTCTGGCGGGCTCGCCAGACGGTGCCCGTGGCGCCGCGTCCGATCGGCTCCTCGAGCAGGTACTTGCTGCCTACCGGCCGCACGTCATGCGCTCCCTGCTGCTTGCTTGACTGGCGTACACCGTGATGCGTCGTGCTCGGAAATGTTCCGCCCCACTGTAATGCCGCGGCGCGGGACACCGGCCTGAGACCGTCGACGACTTCCTTCCCGGTTCTCGTACAGGTACGACGTGATCTCCCCCCCCGGGCGGGGCCCGGACAGGGCCCGGACAGGGCTCGGACAGGGCTCGGGCGGGGTCCGGGCGGGGTCCGCGGGGGCCCTTCCCGTGTTCGAAGAAAGACGCTCGGCCCGGCCCGGCGGTTGCCGGCGGCCGGACGTGACCGATCTCAAGCAGCGCCGAAACGATCATCCACGACGCATCGGTCAGGCACTTTTGAGGGCAGAGCCGACCAATCAAGATCATTTGATGCGGGAATGCGGGCGCGTTGTCGGTGACAGGTACGAGGATGCGTGCAGTACTGGCCGTACGTGCGCGTGTGGTGGTGGGGAAGTCCGCGGTGGGGG
>NZ_JBHSOA010000010.1:0-875 GCF_042655885.1 Streptomyces chlorus | reverse complement strand
CGTTGGCGGGCTTCAGGTCGCGGTGCACCACGCCGTCGGCGTGGCTGGCGCCGAGCGCGTCGGCGATCTGGGCGGTCAGCAGCGCGGCGGCGACGGGTGTGAAGGGCCCGTTCTCGCGCAGGTGACGGTGCAGGTCGGGGCCCTCGACGAGGTCCATGACCAGGGCCAGCAGATCGCCCTCGACGACCAGGTCGCGGACCCGGACGATGTTGGGGTGGGTCAGTCTGAGCAGGACGGAGCGTTCCCTCAGGAACCGCGTCACGATGTCCGCGTCGTTCGCGAGCTCCTCCTTGAGGACCTTGATCGCGACGGTCTCTCCCGGCTGACCGGGCACTGCCGCCTCGGCCCCCGCGGTCTCCCTCTGGCGGGCTCGCCAGACGGTGCCCGTGGCGCCGCGTCCGATCGGCTCCTCGAGCAGGTACTTGCTGCCTACCGGCCGCACGTCATGCGCTCCCTGCTGCTTACTTGACTGGCGTACACCGTGATGCGTCGTGCTCGGAAATGTTCCGCCCCACTGTAATGCCGCGGCGCGGGACACCGGCCTGAGACCGTCGACGACTTCCTTCCCGGTTCTCGTACAGGCAGGGCGCGGTTTCCCCGGGCGGGGCTCAAACGGAGTCCGCGGGGGTCCTGCCCGTGTTCGAAGAAAGACGCTCGACCCGGTCCGTTGGTTGCCGGCGGCCGGGCGTGACCGATCTCAAGCAGCGCCGAAACGATCATCCACGACGCATCGGTCAGGCACTTTTGAGGGCAGAGCCGACCAATCAAGATCATTTGATGCGGGAATGCGGGCGCGTTGTCGGTGGCAGGTGCGAGGATGCGTGCAGTACTGGCCGTACGTGCGCGTGTGGTGGTGGGGAAGTCCGCGGTGGGGG